>NZ_JBPMLP010000004.1:0-59148 GCF_054026695.1 Thermosulfuriphilus sp. | reverse complement strand
TTTTTCTTTTTCCGGGACGGAGTGGGAAGGTTTTTGCTTCATTCCGGTTCTTTTGTCGCCCTTCGCCGCAAAAAGGCCTGATTATTTTATGGTAAAAGATCTTCATGACAATTCCTTTAGAACTTCTGGCCTTTTCCACCCATCCCAAAGACCTCAATCTTTTTGAAACCGGAGAGTTAGAAAGGATCCTCCATGACTTTGGCCTCCGAGGCCTTGAACTTCTCCCCCTGGGAAAGATTCCCCAGGGGCTCCCCAAATTGATTGTCGGGGTCCATCTACCCTTCCAGCCCGTCTGGCTTCCCTTCTGGCTGGAAGACAGGAACTATTTAGAAAACATATTTCCGGGAAGAAAACATCTGGGGCGTTTTTTTGGTGGTGTCACCAGAGGAGACTTTGTCTCTCGGATCCAAAACTGGGCTAAAGAGGCCTTGAAACTTAAGCCCCGGTATCTGGTCTTCCATGCCGCCCACTGCGGTCTGGAAGAGGTCTTCAGCTTCAGACACCGTTATGGGAAGAAAACCGTCCTGGAAGAAGTGGCTATTTTGGTCAATGAGGCCCTATCCGACCTCATTAAAGCTACCCGGGTGCCCCTTTTCTTTGAAAATCTCTGGTGGCCGGGGTTGACTCTACTTGAGGATTGGGAGGTAAAATTTTTATTCTCTCAAGTGGACATCCCGCAGAAACTTCTAGGAATCATGCTCGATACCGGCCACCTTCTTAACACCAAGGGAGGTTTCACCGACGAAAAGGAAGCCATCTTCTGGCTTCTTGGACTTCTTAAAAGACTGGCCCCAGAGACAAAGGCCCTCATCCGGGGAATTCACCTGCACCTCAGCCTTTCACCTTCAGAGCTCTGGCGGCCAGATAAGGCCGGATTAAAGAAACTTTTGGCGCTTAAGGATCCTCTTAAGCGGTATCAACTAGCCAGAAAGCGAGTAGCCCTCCTTGATCAGCATCGGGCCTTTAGCCACCAAGCCACAACTAAAATCCTTGATCTGGTCAATCCTGACTATATCGTCCATGAGTTACGCTACAATCACAAAGAGGAGCTTTATCAGGGCTTATCAAGGCAGATTATAGCTTTAAAAGGAGGGCTAGGGAAAAAACATCCTTAGACAAAAAGCGGGTCATGAATGACCCGCTTTTTGTCTTTTTATTTTTAGAAGACCTTATTATTCAGCCACTCGTTCCCGCACCGAAACCGTAATCTTGTAGAGGATAGTCAGGATAAGAAAGCCTACGGCCCAGACTCCAATAGAGATAGAAAGTTCAGGCAAAGTCGGGGTGTACTCAGTAATCTTTTCAAAGGGATTGGGGATAAAACCACCCACCACCAACCCCATACCTTTATCGATCCAGGTAGAGGCAAAAACCGACAGACAAGCTACCACCAGAAGAGGAATGCTGTTCCTGAAAACCGGCGGGATAAGGAGAACCAAAGAGACGACCGCAAAGATGGCCGACATCCGGAGCCAAGGGACAAGGTTATTATGGCCTTCGAGCCCGGCAAATAGATAGATCCAAGGATGTTTGTGACCGGGGATATTGCTATAGAAGGCCGTAAAGATCTCACAGAGAAGGAAAAAGACGTTGGCCGTCATGGCGTAGGCCACAATCTTGGCAATAGCCCGGATGGCGTCAATCCCGGGATCAAAGCGAGTCAAACGCCGAACAATAAGGGCCAGGATGATCAAAAGCGCCGGACCAGAAGCAAAGGCCGAGGCCAAAAAGCGAGGAGCCATAATAGCCGTAAGCCAAAGGTGACGCCCCGGAAGACCGGCGTACAGAAAGGCCGTCACCGTATGAATACTGAAGGCCCAAGGTATGGAAAGATAAATCAAAGGTTTAACCCAAGATGGTGGAGTCGATCCCTTGTATTCGGCATGAAGGTGAGACCAACCAATAAGAATATTAAGTAAAAGATAGCCATTCAAGACGATCATATCCCAGAAGAGGATAGAGTTAGGGGTGGGATGAAGAACAACGTTGAAGATTCTCATCGGTTGACCAATATCCACAAAGATGAAGAGAAGACACATGCTCACCGCTGCTACCGCCAAAAATTCTCCTAGCAGGGTGATTTTGCCAAATTTTTTATAATTGTGGAGATAATAAGGGATAACTAGCATCACCGCCGAGGCAGCCACACCAACCAGAAAGGTAAATTGAGCCACGTAGAATCCCCAGGAGACATCCCGGCTCATCCCGGTAATCCCCAGACCGAACTTGAGCTGCCTCAGATAGTTGATAAAACCGATCCCAATAATCACTAAAAGAAAGGCAACCCAACCCCAATATCTCTTGCTACCGACTAACGCCTTCTCAAGCATAGATCACCTCGCCATTAAACAATATAGAAGACACAGGGGCCGGTACCCAGTTCGGGTTTCCGGCGGAGACTAAAGTTCTCCCTCAGGGCGACACTGACCTCAGAGTCAGGATCGGCCAAGTCACCAAAGACCAGGGCCCCAGCCTTGCAGGCCTCCACGCAGGCCGGCCTAAGGCCTTTGGCCAGCCTTTCCACGCAGAAATTACACTTCTCAACCACGCCGCGCATCCGCGTAGGAAATTCCAGGTTAGGGTTCTTGATATAAGGACGAGGATCCTCCCAATTAAAGCTTCGAGATCCATAGGGACAGGCCGCCATGCAGAACCGACAGCCGATACAACGGTGATAATCCATGGCCACAATGCCATCAGGGCGCTGAAAGGTGGCCTTGGTTGGGCAAACCCGCACACAAGGCGGATGCTCACAATGATTACAGAGAAGGAGAAAGGGAAGCTCCTTGAAATACTCTACATTGAACTCGTGTTCCTGATCCGGAAAGGCATGTTCATAGACCTCTTTCCAGATCCACTTCACCTCGTGCTTCTTATTAGGAATATTGGGCACATTGTGGACATGATGGCAAGCGGCAATGCACTCGTTACAGTGTTCATGCTCTGTACACTTCTTGACAAAGATGGCCATGGCCCACCGCTTAGCCCTCAAGGCCCCGGCTGGGACCTCTACATGGGCCTGGGCCGCCTGGGCCTTGCTCCGGCCAAGCAGCTCCAGAATGGAGCCCGTCCCAAGGCCAACCAAACCAGACAGACCAGCTATTTTGAGGAAGCTTCTTCTGCTGACGCCCATTTCTTAGTCTCCTCCGGAACATAATGACAATCCCAACAGTAAGGCTTTACAGCCACATAATTGTGACACTTATCACAAAATTCCTTCTTTTCTGTATGACACTGCTTGATACAGGTATTCTGCAAACTAATGGTGAATTTCCGGCCCCAATAGCCAACATACTCCCGCTTTCCATCCCGAAGAGCCCAATCCCGCCAGTGATTGAGAAGCTTCATGTGTTCAGCCCGCATAAATTCCTTTGACTCCACACAACGCTTTTCAGTTGCAGGCAGTTTGGGCTTTGGCGCCGGAGCCGCCTTCCCCATGTTGACCCAGAAGGGAAAGGTCATAAAAAGGGCAAAGATAACTAAGCCGGGAATGATCTTGCCACCGTCGTACATTATTCACCCTCCATTCCTTTGAGGGGCTGGAAACGGAGATCAGTCTCTCTCTCCTTCTCCCCTTCCATGATCAGGGCATTACCTACCAACTCATGGACACCGCAGACAGAGACATCCGGTACCCAGTAGTTCATCAGGGTGGTCAGAACAGCCCTGTCAATGGCACAGATACAGGAGAGCATGTTGACCCCGTGCTCTTTATTAACCTTCTCCACGGCATTGGCCCGGGGAAACCCTCCCCTCATCCGCATCTCCATAAACTCATCGGTGTTGAGTCCGGAACCACTACCACAACAGAAGGTCTTCTCCCGGATACAGTTCTCGGGCATCTCATAGAAATTGTTGCAGACGTGCTTAAGGATGTAGCGAGGCTCCTCAAAGATCCCCATGGCCCGAGATGTATTACAAGAATCATGATAGGTCACCGTAAGATGATCATTACGGCTCGGATCCAGCTTAAGTTTGCCATGCTTGATGAGATCAGCCGTAAACTCAGTAATATGGACCATCTTGGTCGCCTTAGCGTGCTCAAAACGCGTCCCGGTAATCGGGGAAACCGGAACCTCCAGATTGGATGGCGGTGGCCCATTCATGGTATTCATATATTGGTGAACCACACGCCACATGTGGCCACACTCACCACCAAGGATCCATTTAACCTTTAGGCGCTCAGCCTCGTGATACATCTTGGCATTGAGCTTTTTCATCATTTCATGCGAGGTAAAGAGGCCAAAGTTACCCCCCTCTGAGGCATAGGTGCTAATGGTGTAATCAAGACCAATATGATGAAAGAGCAGGATATAACCCATCATGGTATAAATACCCGGATCAGCAAAGAAGTCTGCCGAAGGCGTGATAAAAAGGATCTCAGCCCCCTTCCGATTAATGGGAACCTCTATCTTAAGACCAGTTACCTCCTCGATATCCATAAGGAGGTATTCGATGTTTTCCTTGATGGTGTGGGGCTGAAGACCAAGATGATTGCCAATAAAGGCCGAATTCCTAACCGGCTCAAGAATCCAGTTAATATTACAGCCAAGCAAGTGAAGGAGCTCACGCCCTATTATAGTAATCTCAGCAGTATCAATACCATAAGGACAAAATACCGAACAGCGCCGACACTCCGTACACTGATAGAAATAATAAAACCACTCCTTGATAACGTCTTCGGTAAGCTCCCGGGCCTTAGCCAGCCGCCCCAAGATTTTGCCCGCCCGGGAAAACTCTCCTCGATATACCGAACGCAAAAGCTCGGCCCTCAAGACCGGCATATTCTTCGGATCCCCAGAGCCAAGGAAAAAATGGCATTTATCAGCACAGGCCCCACACCGGACACAGATATCCATAAAGAGTTTAAAGCTCCGAAACTTATCAAGCCGATCCCTAATGCCATCAAGGATTATTTCCTTCCAGTTAGAGGGAAGCTTCCAATCCTCATCCTTGGGAGACCACTCTCGAGGATTAGGTAGCCCCAATTCCTTGACGACACTGACCTTGCCTGGATAACACCAAGTACCATCCCTGAAATCGGGCTTGGTGTCCATCCAGTCCTTCTCTGGCGGGGTATAATCTATCTTTAACAGCTCTTCTGGTTTAGGAGTCTTAGCCATGCCTCATCCTCTCCAAATATTGCGAATTTAGGCCCCTTGCTTTTCTGCCTCTCCCTGAGCCTCGCCTTCGGAAGAGCCCTCCGCCGAAGATGCCTGACCAGCCTCACCCTCCTCATCAAGAGGAATACCGGCGGCCACAAGCTTATCACGGAAGGTCTCCTCCCACTCCTTGTAGGTGACAAACTTGACCGGATAATTCCAAGGATTGATATGACGAACCTCCCGGCTGTTGTTGGGAAGGTTCCTGGTCGGGCTCAAAAAGACCCCGGCCATGTGGACCAGCTTGCTAAAGGGGAAATAGGCAAAAAGGGCACAGACAAAACCAAGATGGATAAAGAAAGGAAGCCCTACCCCCTCAGGCACCTTGGGATGAAAGGTAGCCAATCCCATGGTCAACTCCTTGACCCCAACAATGTCAGTCTTTGTAAAATAGCGCATAGAAATACCCGAAAGCACTAGACCTAAGAGGAGAAAGAGGGGGAAATAATCACCGGCATGAGAAATATATCTTACCTGAGGGATAAAAAGCCGCCTAAGAAAGAGAAAAACCAAGGCCACAACCACAACCACATCAGTAACATACATGTGCGGGGCCCCAATCTGTAGAAATCCATCAACTTTATCCACAAGTTCTACTAACCCGGGCATTGGCTGAGTAAAAAAGCGCAAATGACGAATAAAAATAACGAAAAAGGAGACATGAAAGGCCAAAGCCCCCAGCCAAAGCCATTTAGTGGAGCCATAAATCAACTGCCGGCCCTTGAGCTCACCCTTGAGATTCCGGAAAAGAGAACGAAAGAGAAGAACCTCCAGGGCCATCCTCAAGACTACCTCTCCATTACTAGCCGGATTATCTAGCCTGTCGTGCTTAATCCACGACAAGGACTTCTGCTGGCCACAGGTGGTAGGGATCCTAAAGGGCACCGGCGACTGGGCCCACTTGACCACCCGATAGATGATCCCCCCAAGAAAGGTAGCAAAGGCCACATAGGGGATCACCACCCCGAAGAGGTAGCGAAGACCAGCTAATTCAACCCCTAAATAAACAAACAAAACGAGGACACCAACTACTATGAGGGAAAATATAACTCCCATTTACCTTACCTCGCTTCACATAAACTGTCTGTATTGCCTGGGTTTTGATTGTCAGGCTCGGGATCATATATCATGTTGGCCCGCTTAAGAAGCAAATAGGCCTTTCTCTTCCACTCATCTACCTTGAGTTCATAAAGCTTCTCCCTACAGGCCATATAAACATCAAAAGCCCTAAGGACTAACTCATCTATCCGAAAAAGAAACTCCAGAACTTCTTCAGGATCCTCACCCCGAAGCTCTCTCCTGATTATGCTTTTAAGTTGAAGAAGAAAAGATAGGGCCTGAGAGGGAGTAAAATCCTGAATAGCCCTTACCCGAACAATACGATCAAGGAAGTGAGACAACTCCTGAACATCGGCAACGTGGCTACTTAAAAGCTGATCAAATATACCCTCAATACCTTCGTAAATTCGATAAGCTACAGGATTTTCTATATCGTCCTTATGCCTTTTCAGAAAAGAGGCGGTCTCAGCTGGATAAGTGCCCACTATCTGCTCAAACCAGCGCTTGAGAATGACCTCTTTTCTTCTGCTCAGTTGTTCTTCAATACCCATTAAGAAACCTCGATAGCTAAAAGAGCCTTTAATTCCGTGCGTCCTCTTATAGAGGAATTTTGGGGGAGATGTCAAGACAAAAAAATTTGCTTGTTAAGGAAAATTTCGGGAAGAATATAGCCACTTACGGTCATTAGATTAGAATTTAATTATAAAATTCATCCTTATGATTCTTTTTAAGAAAAATCGCTGCTTCTTTAAAAGATGTGAAAAAAATTTCTTGGAAAAAATGAATCTAGCTTCAATTTGGCCCTAAAATTGCGTTAGCAACCTCACCAAATTTGAGAACAATTCTTCTAGTGGCGAACTTCAGGGCCAGATCCAGATCGTGGGTGGAAAAAATCAGAAGGGGAGCCACGTTAGAGAGTTGTTCCATGAGTCGTTCAACCTGCTCCTGATCCTGACCGGTGGTCGGCTCATCAAGAAGCAGAACCTGAGGGACTCCGGTGACCAACGAAGCCAGAGCTGTTCGCAGGCGCTGTCCTCGAGAAAGGGAAAAGGGAGGATCATCCTCAAGGCCGAGAAGATCAAACATCTTAAGGGCTTTAGAGACTCGACGATCGATCTCGCGACCTGAGAGTCCGAGACTCTCTGGAGCAAAGGCCAGCTCTTCGCTGACCCGAAAACGAAAAAGCATGAGATCAGGATCCTGAAGGAGAAGAGAGACCAAAAGACTGCCCTTAGGGGGAGGGAAAAACCTCTTAATCTGCCCTTGTTTAGGCCTTCTGAGGCCGGCTCTGATGTGGAGCAGAGTAGATTTCCCGGAGCCATTAGTCCCCAGGAGGGCCACTATCTCACCCTCATAAAAGGTAAGAGATATCCTTTTAAGACTAAAAGAACGGCTCCCTGGATATTGATAGGATACTTCCTCTAGACAAATAATGGGCTTTCCTCGGGACCGGCGAAGGGGCGGACAGAGGTCCTTCAGACGGTCAAATGGGTCTTCTCCTGGCCCAGACATGGATAAGGTCTCTCTAGCTGCGCCAGGGGAGAATGCCTCTGGAGGACCATCGAAGCGGATCCTTCCGGATTCCATATGAATTACCCGGGAGGCAAGGCCAAGGGTAGCCTCCAGACGATGTTCCACAAGGACGACGGTCAGTCCTTCCCGGAAGACGACTTTTTTCAAGAGTAAAAGAACCTCAGCGGTGGCCAGGGGATCGAGCTGGGAGATGGGCTCATCAAGGAGGAGAAGTCGAGGACGGACAGCCAAAGCGGCGGCGATGGCCAGACGTTGCCTCTGCCCCCCAGAAAGGCTCTGGGGAGGATCCTCTCTCCTTTCCCAAAGCCCGGCAAAAACTAAAGCCTCTCTGACTCGAGTCTCTATCTCTTCAGGATCCAGGCCGAGATTTTCTAGGCCAAAGGCGATCTCTTCGGCAAGACTCCCAGATATGAGCTGGGTAGCTGGATTCTGAAATACAGTGGCTACCTGGGGGAAGAGGTCTCCAGGTCTCCTGAGGCCGACTTCTTCTCCGAAGATCCTCACCTCTCCGGTGATATCTCCACCACTTTCATGGGGGATAAGACCATTTAGGCACGAAAGCAGGGTACTTTTACCACAGCCCGTCTTTCCGCAAAGGAGGACGAACTCTCCTTCTTTTATGGAGAGATTAATCCCTTTAAGGGTTGGTTTTTGGCGGCCAGGGTAAGTATAGTTCAGATCCTTGATGACTACCGCCTCCCTCATCGCTCAATTCTCCTCAAGACCTTCCCAAAAGGAACTCCCAAAGAGACCCCCAAAAAGGTATAAAAAAAGCCTTTCACCACCACGGCTAATCCTATGTACCAAGGGGGAAAAAAGAGACGATAAAACGTGGCGTGAAGAACAAGGGAGGAGGCCGTAGAAAGGGCATCGGCCAGCGAAAGACTGAGGGCCAACCTGATCCGAGAGGGAGGTCCTGAGGCCCTGGTAGCCCCCACAAGGAATAAAAGCCCTTCTTGATAGGCCAGCCGACTCCCTACAAAGACGGCATCGGTTACCCCAAAGCCTCCCATGAGGATCCCTCCCATGAGATAGGTCACCAGTCCAGAAAGGGTCACCGTACCCGGACGAGGTATAAGATAAAGGATGGCTGAAAGCACTAGGTAATGGCTGATCTCGGTAATCAGACCACCAACAAGGATATTAAAGGGGCCAAGCAAGGCGTAGAGGACGTTTGAGGCCAATCCTCCTAAGAAATCCAGACCAAACCCAACCGCCCCCATAAGAGAGATGAGAACCAAAGAGCGCACATTAAACCGGGAAAAATAGCCCTTTATGGCCACAAGTAAAAAGAGACTGTAGCCCACCCCTATGGCGACAACCATGAACAGGGCCACGGTGAAGAATGAACTGCCCCTTACAACCCCCAGGGGACCTTCGAGCTCAACAATAGGCTCTTTTTGTCCCAAGGGGGTAATGATCAGACGGCGAATG
Organism: Thermosulfuriphilus sp.; assembly: GCF_054026695.1. Taxonomy (NCBI): domain Bacteria; kingdom Pseudomonadati; phylum Thermodesulfobacteriota; class Thermodesulfobacteria; order Thermodesulfobacteriales; family Thermodesulfobacteriaceae; genus Thermosulfuriphilus; species Thermosulfuriphilus sp. The sequence continues at coordinate 49,960 of NZ_JBPMLP010000004.1, read as the reverse complement.
TACTCGCCAGGGGGAACCGAATCGTGAAGATAAATAGGCAATATGGCCCGGGCCTCTCCTTGAGGGGGCAACTCGACAAAGGCAATGACCTTTTTTGTCCCCCCCCGTAGGACCAAAGCGCCGGGGATAAAAGCCCGAGACTGGTTCCCGAGTCTTCTTGTCCAGAAAATCGCTACTCAGAAGAACCGTCAGGGGAGCCTTGAGCCTGTTCCTCAGGGTTACGGTCTGAAAGGCAAAGGGTTCAAAGCGGGAATAGCCCACCGCCTTGATTCCTAACCAGTAACCTAACCTCTCCCACACAGGCACCGGTGCCACCAAGGTGTCCTTTTCCCGATGAGCTTCAACAAAGCCGTAGGCATCCGTGGGGACGACCCAGGAGACCACCTCGATGGCCTTCTTTAAAGAGATTGAACGGCAGGAAAATAAAAGATCGGTCTTTAACGAAAGGGGCCCAGAGATCCTAAGGGGCAGAACTTTGGTTGGTTCCCCCTCGAACAAAATCCTTCTTTTTAAAAAGGCCCTGGAGAATTCTCCCCTGAGATGGGCCTTCTGGTCAGCAAAACTGATCTCTATCTCTTCCTGGCTTAAGGACTCGACCATAAGGGCTACTTCAAAGGAGTCTTTTTCTCCTAGAAGCTCAAAACGATGGGGCAAGTCTCCAGGAAGATAGAACTCTTGTGGGCTCTGGCCCAGTGGAGAAAAGACCAGGAGTCTAAGAAGGGGCCTCTTTTCAGGGGCCTTGAGTAGGAGAATGCGCTTTCCGACTTCAAGGCGGTATCTCTCCCCTGGATTCCAGGAAAAGATGAGCAGGACCTCGGTCTCCCTCAAGGACGGATAGGCCAGGATCAGGTCTCCCTCTGGTCCATAGAGCCTTAAAGGATTCTTAAAGGGCCCCCCATAGACCCTCACCCCCAGGGTCTCAAAGCTGGCCTTAAGGGGAAGGGAGTCCCCGGTGTGGCTACAGGAGAGCAGTAAACAAAGAATAAGGGCTAACGATAGGGAACGTCCCATTTTTCGGCAAAGCCCAAGGCCAAGGCCTGAACGAGGAGTTTCAGAGGGTCTGTCCGCCAGGAAGCCAATCTTTGAAAGTAGATCTGATAACGCTCGTGTTTCCCGGAGAGGCTGACCGCCACCAAAGTAGCCTGAGATAGGAAGACCTCAGTAGCCGAATGAGGGATGATACCCCAGGCCTTTTGATCAAGCAGATGAACATAGGCCAGGGTGTGGGCCACTAAAAGACTGTCTGAGAGAACAATCCGAAAATTCCTTTCAAGGAGAAGGGCCTGATCCCGGGGAAGCGCCTCTGTCAAGGCTTCTAAAAGGCCTTCTTCTCCAAGGCCAAAGCGCTCCAAGAGGCGGGGGAGATAGCGAATGGTTTGAGGGGTAAGTTTGTTCTGAAGCCCTAAGGCCTCAAAGACAGCCTTGCGCACGGCTCGGGCCAAAAGTTCTCCCAGTTTGACGTGCTTACCGGCCCCGGTAAGAGGGCGCCGGCCGGTCTTAAGAGAGCCAATAGCGATTTGATCAGTTCCGGTCCCGGTAGCCAATCCAGAAGAATAGCGCGAAGGGACATTTAGCTCCTGAAGGACTGAGGTCTTGGCCTCAGTGGCCATCTTTACGGACCGAACCATGGCCGCCGGGGTGAGCTCCTGGTTGATGAATATCAAGAGGTTGATGGTCCCGGCCTGAGGGCAGGAAAGATGTTCAAAAGATCCGTCCCACTCATATACCCGGGCCTCATCCCCAGCCCGACCGGCGTTAGTCTCTACACCGGCTGTGGCCGCGCAGAAGACCTTAAGATCCCGAAACTCGCAACCGGCCAGACCGGCCAGATTCATGTTGGCCGCTGTTCCCAAAAGGACCGTAGTCTCCGGCTTAAAACCGTGATATTTGCAGACCCGGGCATGATAGGCCGCCGGATCCCGCACTGCCAGACAGAGGCGGTGATCCTCACCCGGACAGGCCTTTGGCTCACAGGCTTGATGATTGGCAACCACGGTGATGTCTTCCCGAAGGCCCCCGTTTAACCTGCAGGTAGAGATAACCAGATGAGCTTTAGTCAGTTTGGCGACAAGGATCTTTTCGCCCCTCAAAAAAGAAAGGCCTTCATAGGGGCTGAGGAGATCGACTATCATTAAACCAGAGCCTCCTTTTGAAGGGTCTGGCCCCAAGCAGGGACCTTGAAAAGCAGGCATTCCCTGAGCAGACAGTCCAACCTGGCTGCCAAAGGGGCGAGAATAGCCCTTGAGGGACATCGCCCAGGACAGAATTTTTTATTGGGGCAGGCTAGACAGGCTGAAGGAAGACCTTCAACGTAGTCAATTCCATCAGTAGCACCAGTAGTAGCTTCGGCTAGACAGGCTGAAGGAAGACCTTCAACCCTTATCTCTTCTCCCCATATAGAACCTAAACGGTACTTTTTATGGCCAATCAAGCTGGCGCAAGGATAGATCTCCCCCTCGGGGGTGACGACCCAAGAGGCACCTCTGGCCGCTGGACAATAGGCCAACGAGGACGACAGAGATCTTGTTTCCCTTAAGATCAGATGATGTCCCCTGGATTTAAGCCAAGAAAAGGCCTCTTTCAGACCTTCAAGGCCTGCCTTAAGGGATGCTGTAGAGGGAAGAAGAGCAAGGTTTGCCCGGTCGACAGGCCGAAGGAGATCAAGGCCAACACTCCTTACGGCCGGAAACTGGGCCAAGAAGAGGATCACCTCTTTTAGGAAGGAAGCATTGTCCCGATTGACGGTAACGGTCACCCCACAGCCTAAAGCCTCTTGGGCCAACAGTTTGAGTCCGGCCATCACAGAGCCGGTCTTACCTCTTAGGGATTCGTTAATCTCTGGGGGGCCATCAATACTTACCCCCACTCCAAGACCAAAGTGGTGAATTAAGGAAATCAAAGTCGAAGAAAGAAGGGTAGCATTGGTCTGGAGGGAGATTCGGGCCTCAGGAAAGCGAGTCCTCAGGATTTCTAGAATGTTCTTTAGATTATCGGGAAAAATAGTAGGCTCTCCTCCAGAGAGGATAATCTCTTTAGGCTGAGTCTTAAGGTGGGCCAGGGTTTCCCTTAAAACCTCTTCCGACATGGCCACCTGCCAGATAATCGATTTAAGTTGACCTATATATGTTTCCCTTAAAACCTCTTCCGACATGGCCTCCCCTTCCGGCCCACAGTCAAGATAGCAATACCGGCAGGAAAGGTTACAGGCCCTGGTAAGGATAAGAACTGGTAAGGATAAGAACCAGAAGCTCTATAGAGAAGGACTGAGGCTTCATTCCACCTGGGCCTCCAATTTGAGAAAAAGATCGGTTAGCTCATCCATCATTTCTTCCTTAGGGTGTTCCCAGAGGCCCCGTTTGGCGGCTTCAAGGAGACGTTCGGCAATGTTTAGAAGGGCCTGGGGATTGTGTTCCTCAAAGAAGCGTTGCATGTCCTCATCCAGGGCGTAAGTCCGGGCCAGAGATTCATACATCCAGTCAGCCAGGACCTTACTGGTGGCATCCCACTGAAAACAGATATCCACCAAACGCGACAGATCCCCGGCTCCTTTGTAACCATGGCGCTTCATGCCCTCGATCCAGCGGGGATTAAGAACCCGCGTGCGGAAGATAAAACGGGCTTCTTCGGCCGTAGTCCGAACCTTTGGGGCCTGGGGATCGGATGAATCTCCGGTATATGACGAAGGACGTCTCCCGGAGGCTAGCATAACGGCGGTATTAAGGCCCCCGTGGTAGGCATTAAAATCATCTGAGGAAAAGATATCCATCTCCCGGGTATCAATGTTTTTAACGGTAGCCTCAACCCGCGAGAGGACTCGTCTGAAGCCCTCTTGGGCCGGGGCTCCGTACGTCTTCTCCCCGTAGGCATATCCCCCCCCATCTTATATAGACTTCCCCCAGATCCTCTGGGGCCTCCCAGGAGCCGGCATCAAGGACTTCTGGTATCCCCGACCCATAGGTACCAGGGCGATCAGAAAAGACCCTGAAGGTGGCCTGCCTGAGGGCCTCCTCCCTAGAGAGGCCTTTTTTGAGGAGTTCCTGAAGATCTCTTTTCACGTGGGCCGCCAGAAAGTTCTTTTCCGGTGGCTCTTTTAAAGCGGCCACCAGACGAACAGCCCGATCAAAGAGCTCCATAAGATTGGGAAAGGCATCCCTGAAGAAGCCGCTGGTCCTGATGGTGACGTCAATTCGAGGAAACTTAAGCTCCTGTGTGGGAATGACTTCGATGTCCCTGATCCGACCACTGCCTTCCTGCCACAGTGGTCTTACCCCTAGAAGATACAGGGCCTCGGCGAAGTCATCTCCCCTGGTGCGCATGGTGGGAGAGCCCCAGATCACCATGGCCACTGCTTGGGGGTAGCGTCCGTGTTCCTTAAAATACTTGGCCACCAGAGCCTCAGCATGACGACGCCCAATCTCCCAGGCCTCAGGAGAAGGGATCTTTAAGGGATCGACAGAATAGAAGTTGCGTCCCGTAGGCAAAACTTCTGTGTTGCCACGGGTAGGGGCGCCAGAGGGCCCCGGAGGGACGAATCCCCCGGAAAGGGTTTCCATGAGGTAGTCCATCTCCTCTTTGATCCCTAGGACTCGGGGATAAAGTTCTTCCCTTACAAAGCCAAGGGCTGCCTTAAGCCTTGGATCCTCTGGAAGCTGCCCCTTAAGGGCCTCCTTTATAAGAGCCTCAAGGTGGGCATACCTCTCCGGAGCTGAGGCCTGAGGGAGAAGTTCCTTTAAAACCTCAAAAGGAGATGGCCAGGGACCAGAGGGAACCTTAAGCATGGCCGCAAGGGTCGACCAAAGCCTCTGGCCTTCGGGGACTTCGCCAAGGATATGAAGGCCGTCATTGACATTAGTTTCAGCAATCTCCTCAAGGTAGTCATGGATCTTTTTGAGCAGACTCTCAGGGGCTTCATCATCAGAAAGAGGAATATCCTCTGCGAGATGGGTTTCCTCAATGAGTCTTTTGAGGTCCTCAAGGATAAGATCGGCCTTGGCTGGACTTTCCTGCCTGAGGATATGCCATTGGTTGATCTTTTCGGCCATCTCCTCCAAAGCCCCGTAACGGCCCGCGGCCATCTGGGGAGGGATCATATGATCGATGATGGCACAATAACTACGCCTTTTGGCCTGGGTCCCCTCGCCAGGATCGTTGACAATGTACGGATAGACGTTAGCCAAATCATCGATAGCCACATCAGGATAGCAATCCTCGGAAAGGGCTACGGCCTTACCTGGCAGCCATTCCAGAGAACCATGTTTGCCCACATGGATTACCACCTGAGCCCCAAAGCCCTCTTTGAGCCAGCGATAGAAACACAGGTAATGATAAGTAGGAGGAAGCCCAGGGTCGTGGAGATTGAGCTGCTCTGGAGAAAGACCCTCCAAGCGCTCAAGATGCCCTCTAGGTGGCTGAAGGCCGATAAAGATATGGCCATTTATCAGCCCCCCGATGAGAAGACGTCCCTCGTGGACAAATACTTCCCCCGGTGGGCTTCCCCAGGCCTGAGAGAGCTCTTCCTGAACCCGGGAAGAAAATGACCGACAGAAGGCCACATAGTCCCCCGGGGAGAGGGCAGCTATGGCCCTTTTGGCGAGCTCTCGGGCCGGAAGGTAGCGCCGGTCATGGATAAGGGTTGTCAAAAGTTCCCTGGCCAGCTCATCGCCGTCTTTGTAGAGACGATCAACCTTAAAACCAGCCTTTTTTAGAGATTTGAGAAGACGGACCACACTCTCAAAGCTGTCAAGTCCAAAGGCACACCCCATTGTCTCGGCCCGAGGCGGATAATGGTGAAAGACAATGGCCACCTTTTTTTCGGAGGGAGGAAGCGAAGCCAGCTTGGCCCAAGCGGTCGCCTGACGGGCCACCTTGAGGAGCCTCTCCTTAAGGGGGACAAAACGGGCCAAACGGGCCCCGGTGATCTCATCCCGGCCGACGATCTCTCTTGTAGCCACTAAGGTGGTGATAAGGCAACCGTCAAACTCTGGTTGGGCCACTGAGATGGAAAGCTCCATGGGGGAAAGCCCCATATGCTCCGCCTCCCAGCTTCTCCGGGAAGAAAAGCTGGTCAGGGCCTGGAGGACCGAGACCTTGAGGCCGGGATAAATGGCCGCTGTCTCCGGCCAAAGAAGGGTCATGGAGAAGGGTTGTAGAGATACTAGGGCCCTTATTACCGAAGTTCCTTTAAGTTTAAAGAAGCACTCGACCACTTCAGTCGGAGAGCGGGCCGGAAGATCCTGATCCACAAATCGGCGATGAAAGACAGCCAGAGGAATAATGCCCTGAGACTCAAAGGCCTTGATAAATTCATCGACTGGATCCAGATCTCCAGAAAGGTAGTATCCCTGATAGAACCAGATTCCTACTACCGGAGCCCCCATCCCTAGCCTCTTTTTAGCCCAGGAGAGATAGGCCTCAAGATCCCCGGGGCCAGAGTACTCCGGATGATAGATCCCCTCAAAAAGAGGGGCAACAGGAGGAGGGGCTGCCTCCTGGCGGCCGCTCACTGTGAAGAAGAGATCCTTGAAAAAACGATAGAGGTTCTCCTCGTCCCCATAGCGGAGATAAAGAAATCTTCTTTTGAAAGCCGGTGAATCAAGATCACAGTATCTGGCGGCTAGGGCCTGGTCCTCATCACTGCCTCCAGTGGGCTGAATGTGGATCAGAGCCTGGCGGGCGGACTCAAGGAGGCTTAGATAGCCGGGGATAGAATCATCTCCTCCATGAGGGGCAAGGATTACAGCCACCGCCCGAGCCGCTGAAGCCGCTAACTTTTCGATTTCTCGATTATCAAAAATGTCAAGTCGACTTCGGGCAATAATCTCAACGGGGAGGCCCTCAGCTTTAAGGCGTCTTGCGGCCCGCCCCAGGGCGGTCAGCTCCGTTCCAGAGGAAGTGTAATAGATAAACCGATACATTCCCGCTCCTTCAAGCCAAAGTGATGATTCAGGAGCGGGAGGGGGCAGGAAGCCAAAGAAGCTTCCCGAAAAGGATTCAAGGATCCTTTCGGGAGGGGACAGGAAGCCTCGAAGCCCTCCTCCCACTCAAAGGCCCCGGGCCGGTATCCCGGCTTCCGGATCAACCTACTTACCGCGCCTTCCCGGGGCCTTATGGGGCCCCAGTGGCCTGTCGCCTGGAGTCCTCCAGGCCTAGCGGTGTTCGTCCCCGGTCACGGTTGCGGGCCAGCGCCGGTCTTGCACCGGACTTCCCGTTTAACCCCCCTTCAAGGGCACCCGGGGCCTTAAAGCAAGGCACTCTAAGTGCAAATACCAGAAGCCGTGAGAAAGTCAAATCTCAAATCCCTTCCCCTGGGCGCCCTTTAGTTTATAATGGCCGGCATGTTAAAGAGGCTTGATCCCCGGACCAAGCTCTTCTTCACCCTTTCGGTCTCTCTTCTGGCCATAAGCCTTGATTAGGCCTTAAGTCTGGGAGCGCTAGCATTTTTGACGATGATCCTTTTCGCTTTGGCCAGACCCTCATGGTCAAGGATCAAACTTACCCTTGTCTTTGTTGCCTTTACTGCCTGGGGGATTATGTTCAGTCAGGGAATGTTCTACCAGTGTTTTCCCCGAACGGTCCTCTTCACCCTTGTTCCTCCGCTGGACATAGGCAATCTCCACCTAGGGGGCCTTTATGTTTACAAACAGGGGATTTATTACGGTCTAATCCAGTCTCTGCGCTTTATAAGTGGCCTTTTGGCCGGCCTTTCCCTATGCCTTTCCACCCCTCCAGACAAGCTCTTCTGGGGGCTGATAGGTCTCAGGATCCCTTACGGGCTTTCTTTCCTCTCCATTATGGCCATCAGATTTCTACCGGTCATCGCTGAAGAGATGGCCAATGTCCGGGCAGCCATGCGGCTTAAGGGGTACCGGCCCTTATCTCAGGGGATCCGCAGGACGATAACCACTGAACTCGCTAGCCCCCTTCCCATCCTGGCCGGGGCCGTAAGGCGCTCCCGGGAGGTAGCCGAGGCCCTGCTCACCCGGGGCTTTGATCCCCTAAAGCCCCGGAGCCATTACCGCCGGTTAATTTGGCCTCGCAGAGAGCTGGCCCTCAGCCTGAGCTTATTTTTTCTGGCCTTGGCAGTGGCAACTCTAAAGATCCTCTTCTGGCTCTATCAACAGGAAATTTTCTATTTTAGCCCCTTAAGACACCTCTATTCTTTCTTTAGCGAGATTCTATCTCTAGGAGACCTGAGATGACCAGAATGTTAATTGTCATTGCCATTTTGGCCTTCATCCCCGTTAGAATTGGCCAAGGAGAGGATTTTATCCCCAAAGTCCCTGGTCTTTCTCTTGCCTTCCGGATCGGCCTGGAAGACGTCTCCTTCTACGTTCGGGCCGGCCACCCCCCGGATGTTTTCCTTACCTTCTCTCCCACTGGAGATCTTTTGGCCATCGGAACCTTCTTAGGGCGGATCATGGTCGTTAGCACCAGAGACGGAAAGATCCTTTGGCAGAAGCGAATCCCTGAAGCCATGGTAAAAAGGGTTGCCTTCTCCCCTGATGGCCAAATCATCTACTATGGCGAGCAGGGTCCAGATGGCTTCATCTACGCTGCCCGGGCCGAAAATGGTCAGCCCCTGTGGCAGTTTCGCCTGGCAGACGACCTTCTCCCGGGGACTCCGCCAGAGAAGGGCGACATCTACGGCATCTACAGGCAACCTGGCTGTTATCGGCTCAAGGTCCTAAAAAACGGGGATCTCCTCGTCTTGGGGATCCACTCCTGGATGGATAAGGTCAAAGGCTACTGGCGGAGGCTCTCCAGGATCTATCGTCTAAGCCCTGAAGGGAGACTCCGCTGGGCTTGGCCTCAGGGAGGGCCGGCTGAGCTTTCTCTGATCTATGCAGACAGCGATCCCCAGGGAAAACTAATCGCCCTTGTCTCCACCATGGCCTCAGATCGACTTCCAGCCGATCATCCCTACACTCCGGAGACCTTTTACGTCCTAGATGGTGAAAGAGGCCGGGAGATTGGCCGCTATCGTATCCCCCCTTTGAACCCTTCTATGACCGAGTCTCGGTTTGGGAATCAGTGGCTGTTTCTCCCCAGGGAGACTTTGCCGTGATTACCACTGCCGACGGTCGGGGGTTCATCTTTGACCTCAAGAGGGTCCGGCCCTGGAAGACTCTTACCCTAGGCACCCCTATTCTCGTAGGGGGGCTTCCAGTCTCGGCCATGTCGAGCTACTCGGTGATCTCTTCTGAAAGGATCATCTATCTTCTTACCGACACCTCTAGCATTCCTTACGGGCTCGACATATCTGGCAACCGACCAGCCGGCCCTCATCCCAATGCTAACACCCTCTGGGCTTTGAGCCCGAAGGGAAAAATCCTTTGGCGGTTCTCGGGCCCCTTTCGCCTCCAAGGTTTGGCCCTTGACCCCCAGGGCCGAATCCTGGCCACAGTGGCCGGAGCCTCACGCCGGGGCAAGATGGCCAGCCGTCAGTATGGAGCCTTTGTCTTTGATACCCATCGGCCCGGAGGAGGTCTTCAGAAGCTTCTTGGCTTCTTTCCTACCCAAGGGCCTGTTTTTTTCCACCTAGCCGTGGGCCCCAAGGGGCAGCTTGTAGCCATCTGCGAGACCCCTTATTTAGACCAGCAGGGTCGTCTTATTGGCAGCTACCAAGTCCATGTGCTAAGGATAGAGAGATTTCCTAAACCTTAAGACTAAGGAGGCAGACTATGGCCTATTTTTATACCTCCCAAGAGATCCACTTCGAGGATCATCCCAAGTTTGCTGGCGTCAAAATCGCTATTCTTATCAATCATAAAAAGAGCCCCGCAGTAAGCGTCTCTTTACTTGAGATCTCTCCCGGGGTTGAAATTCCCATTCACACCCATGATACCCAGGCAGACTCCATTTACGTACTTGATGGTAAGGGCTTGGCCTATGTAAACGGCACTTGGCAGGAGATCGGCCAAGGGGACTATATCTTCGTGCCCCCTAAAGAAGAACATGCCGTAAGGAACGAAGGCGAGGGAGTGCTCCGGCTATTTATTGTCCACAGCCCGCCTCTTTTTTAGGTCTCCTAGGGATCAATTTCTAGAATTCTGCTTAGCACCTGGCTGAGTTCGCCTATTTTGTAAGGTTTGGCGATCACCCCGCAGAATCCGTAACGGTCATAATTGGCCATTACCGGATCGGTAGAGTAGCCGCTGGAGACGATCACCTTGGCCTGGGGATTGATCTTGAGGATCTCTCGTACGGCCTCCCGGCCCCCCATCCCCCCTGGGACGGTAAGGTCCATAATAAGAACATCGTGGGGGTGCCCGGAAATCCAGGCAGCTCGGTAAGAATCAACCGCTTGGCGGCCATCGGCGGTCTCCTCCACCTCGTAGCCCAGATGACGGAGCATGTTCTTCAGAATATCCCGGACCATGTCCTCATCATCCATGATCAGAACCCGACCCTGTCCTCTCTTAAGGGGGGCCTCCTCAGGGTCGGTTGAAACCTTCTTGGCCTCGGCTGCCGGCAGATAGACCATAAAGTTGGCCCCTCGCCCCGGCCTTGACTTAACGGCTATGTGCCCTTGGTGTTTTTTAACAATGGAATAGGCGGTAGCCAGTCCCAAACCACTGCCCTTTTTCTTGGTGGTGAAGAAGGGATCAAAAATCTTATCCAGATACTTCTTCGGGATACCCACTCCCTGATCCTTGACCGAAATCTTCACGTATTTTCCCGGGGCCAAGGGAAGACCATCGGCGGCTTCAACAACCAGGTTCCGGGCCTTCACCCGGACAACTCCCCCTTCAGGCATGGCCTGATCGGCGTTGATAAGGAGGTTGTTGAGGACATGGACAATCTGGTCTCGATCGGCCTCAACACTCCAGAGGTCCGGGGGGAGATCAAAAAGACAGCGGACATTTGAGCCGGCTAGGACAAATTCGGCCGTCTCCCTGATTAGGTCCCCGATGTCAACGATGTCCTTGACCGGCTCTCCCCCCTTGGAGAAGGTCAGCAGTTGCTGGGTGAGAGATTTTGCCCGCAGACAGGAGCGCTCGGCTTTCTCTAGGATGGAGCAGACCTTTTCATTGCCCTGAGCAAAGATCTTGGCCAGAGAAAGGTTTCCCAAGAGGGCTGTCAGAATGTTGTTGAAATCGTGAGCAATACCGCCGGCCAAAACCGCTAGGGACTCAAGCTTCTGGGCCCGGATGATCTCCTCTTCCATCCGCTTCTGTTCAGTGACATCGCGGACAATCCCCAGGACCTCATCAGGGGCACAGGGATTAAGCCGGGCCTCGTAGATCAGAATCTCTCCACTCCTGGTGGGAAGCTGGTACTTAAAGATCTCCATTCGTCCCTTATCAAGGGCTTGTCTGATCTTCTCAAGGGTCAGACGGGCCAGGGATGGAGGAAGGATCTCGCTGACATTGGAGCCAATGATCTCCTCTGGGGGCACGTAGAGTTTTTCCGTATCCTGGACGTGTAAATCGAGAAAATTGCCCCTGGAGTCCAAGCGAAAGATCATATCAGGTAAAGCGTTTATAATGGCTCGAAGCCGGGACTCACTCTGTCTGAGCTGCTCCTCGGTAAGCTTCCGCTCGGTGATGTCCTCTATCAAGGAAACGGCTCCAATGACTTCTGAATCAGAAAAAACCGGCACAGCTTCGGCTCTGATATAGAGGAATTTGTTACTGGTAATGGGAATATACTCTCCTTCATACGAGGCCCGCTTTCCAGAAAGGGCCTTACGGGCCGCCTCAATCACCCTGGAATTGGGCAAATCAAAGACATTTAGCTGGAGGATCTTCTCCCGACTTGAACCAACTATCCGCACCAAGGCGTCGTTGCAAGTCTTTATGTTTCCCTCCTTATCAAAGAAAAAAAGCCCCAGTGGGGCGTTATCGAAGACGATTCGATACTTTTCCTCACTTTCCCGAAAGGCCTTCCTGTCCTCAAGATAGGCAGTGAGATCAACGGCAACAGCTATCATACCCTGATACTCCCCTGAGGGGCCATCCTGACGGACAACCTCAAGGTGGGCCCAGAAGGAGCTTCCGTCCCGACGGCGCAGGCGAACCACCCCCCGGAAGGCCCCTTTCTTAAGAGTTGTCTCGAGGACGATTCGGGCCTCCTCAGGGTCGGCATGGAAGTCTGTTGGGGACATCCGACCAATGACTTCCTGAGGCCGATAGCCAAAGACCTCCTGAGAGGCTGGATTCCAGATGACGAACTTTCCGCTGGAATCTATGCCTCCGATATGGACGGGCAGGATATCCAGAAGAGACTGTTCAGAAGCCCTTTTAGAATGCCTTCGGGCCAAAGGATACCTCCTTGTCTTATTCTTTTAAAAAATTCCTCTTCCTGCCCCTCAATAGAAGTCAAGCCTTCTATAAACTAAATCATTACTAGTATCATTACTAGTTTAAATTACTTATCCTTCCCCTAAAAAATAATCTCCTAATCAAGCCCCAAGATTTCCCTTGACATTTTTAATTTTATTCTCAAGAATTTTGAAATTCAAAATAGACATGGAGGCAAGCCATGGCTTCAGAGTCACTCTTCATCTTGGCTGTAGAGGGTAGTCTTCTCCTGGGGCTCATTCATGGGGTAAACCCCTGCGGCCATTCCTGGGTAGTCCTGGCCCCTTTTGTCTTAGGCAACCGGAGCAAGTCCCAAGTCATAGGTCGCACGGTGGCCTTTCTGGCCGGAACGGCCCTGGCCTGCTTGGCTCTGGGATTAAGTCTAGGAGGGCTGGCCGGTCTCTTTCCTCAAGGAACCAAGGAGCTCCTAGAAAGGAGCACCGACCTAGTAATAATCCTCTTGGGACTTATTCTCATCATCAAGCCCAAGGTCCTCCACGGAGATCATCATCACCACCCCCCTCGGTCCTATCTGACATCGGCCGGCCTTTTCAGCCTGGGATTTATTAATATGATTATTCCTTGCCCGACGGCAGCGGTAATGTACTCTTATGCCATCAATTCTGCCGATGCCTTGAGGAGTAGCCTGATCTTTGGAACCTATGCCTTGGGAACGGCCGTAAGCTTAAGCTTGGTTATATTCGCCCTCTACAAGCTTGGACAGATGGTCTTGAAGCTGGCCCGAAAGGAGTTGGAGACCATCTTTTTGAGGCTTACCGGTTTGATTACCGCCTCTTTCGGGATATATTCCCTACTGACATGAAGGATCTTGAAAGGCTGACCCATCTCATCATCCAGTTCTTCGAGAAGATGGCCTCTTGGGAAAACTCGGTGGTCAAGGGAAGCGGCCTTTCTCCGGCCCAGATGCACACCATCGAGATTATCGGGGTCAACCAAGGCCTGAGGATGAAAGAGTTGGCGGAAAAGATGGGGATTACCACCGGCACCTTGACGGTAATGATTGATCGCCTGGAAAAAAAGGGGCTAGTAGAACGGCTTCCTAACCAAAAAGACCGGCGCTCTTACCTCGTTCATCTGACCTCTAAAGGCCAGGAACTCTTCCACCAGCACCACCAGCACCATCTCCGACTCACCGAAGAGGCCCTCTCCGGAATGAGCCCTGAGGAAAAACAGGACTTCTCCCGCCTGTTAGAAAAGTTTATCAGCCAGCTTTGACCCGGAGCCTCTCATGAACAACCTTAAGGAGAGATTAAAAGACCTCATCTTCACCCTTGCTTCCATCCCCAGCCCAAGCGGCCAAGAAGGAGCTATCCTTGAGTTCATTTGGAACCGCCTCTCGGCCTTAGGAATCCCTCTCAGACGCCAAGACGTCCCGGACCGCTTTTACAATCTCTTAGCCAATGAGGCCCGGGGCAACCGGCTCCTCATCACCGCCCATGTGGACACCGTTCCCCACTGGCTGGGAGTTTTCCCCCCACGGATAAGGGATGACCGCCTTGAAGGCCTTGGAGTCTGCGATGACAAGGCCGGAGTAGCCATTATGGTCCTCCTCCTTGAGGAACGTCTCCGGAAGAAAAGCCCCCTTCCAGTAACCTTTGCCTTTGTGGTCGACGAAGAGCGAGAAGGCCAGGGGTCAGCCACCCTGTCCAAGGAAGATCTTCCGCCACTAGCCGTGGTCCTTGAGCCTACAGAACTCAAATTGGCCATTGCCGAAGGGGGGTCAGTGGAGTTTGAGATCCACATCCGGGGTCGATCGGCCCACGGAAGCTGCCATCTTCAGGGAGAAAACGCCATAGATAAGGCCATAGAGCTCGTCGGCCATCTTAAAAGGCTCCCCTTCCTTTACTCAGAGCATCCCTTGGTAGGGCCTGGGGGGCTTAACGTGGAGCGGATCACCGGGGGGGATGGAGAGCTCAGGGTGCCAGATCTCTGCACCCTTGAGATCGACTTTCGGGTCCTACCAGGTCAGGAGACTGGCAAGATCATCGAGGAAATCAAAGAGGTCTTGGAGAGCTTCTCAGGGGTGAGTTACGTGGTTAAGGATGTCTCTGAGCCTTTCGCCCTGGCCCAGGATTCCTCCTTTGTCAAGATGTTCGCCCAGGCCTATCGAGAATCCCTGGGAGAAGAGCCCCGGTTCTCTGGCATGCCAAGCTGGACGGACGCTGCTCACCTCCAGGCCGCCGGCCTTGAGGCCTTGGTCTTTGGTCCGGGAGAGCTGGCCCCGTGCCACACCCCGGAGGAATACCTTGATCTTGGCCAAGCCGAAAAGGCCTATAAGGTTCTAGACCGACTCATTGACCTTCTGGCCGAAGGAGGCTAATGGGGCCTCCATCCGAAGCCAGACCCCTTGACGGGCGGTCTCATTAAATCCGTGACGACGATAAAAGTCCCTAGCCCGCTCGTTTCCCTCGCCCACCCAAAGGGCCACCCGCTGGTGCCCCCGATCTTTGAGGAAGGAAAGGGCCGTTTCGAGAAGCTTTTCGGCTACTCCAGTGTGCCGGTAATCCGGGGCCACCAAGAACTCGTGGATCTCGGCCACCTCCTCGCCTTGAAAATGGGCATCCGGCTGAATGGCGATAAGGCCCACCGGACGCTGCTTAACAAAGGCCACCCAAAATCCCCCCTGAGCGTGTTTAAGAAGCCAGCGAAGATATCCCTTTACCCTTCGGGGATCCCTAAAGGCATACTGAGGTATATCTTTATAGGCCAGAAGATAAAGGTCGATTAGATCCTTAAGCAGAGGATCAAGGGAAGAGATAGATCGTATCTCCAGGTTGGCTTTGGGGTCGGCCTCCATAGCGTCCCTTAAAAATTATCATTCTTAAACTAGTTGACCAGAGGCCCTATTTTGGTATTTAAATTCCGGATTTCCTTATGAACTTTTGTTTACCACCAAAGACTTTTATTCTTAGGCCTAGACTATGAAAATTTTTACTTTCTTCGCCATAAGCCAGCTTTAAATCTGGCATTTTTGTGATATCTGTGTTACAGATTTTTTTTGATTTTAAGTTTGCAAGAATAATTCTTACCTGGTATAGAACATTAGAATAAGATTAATTTTTACTTTTTAGATTCTTCCAGAAAGGATGAAGTTAAAGATTAAAATTATTCAAGGAGACATCCTATGAATCAAGAAAAAATCGAAAAATATCGTGGGTTAGGCCTCAAGATGACCCCTCAGCGTCTGGCCATCCTCGAATACCTTGAGGACAACAAGGAGCACCCTTCGGCCGAAGATATCTACCGCCACGTGCGGATCAAGTTTCCCAGTATGTCCTTTGCCACTGTCTATAACACCCTTGAGGCCCTCAAAGAACGAGGATTGGTCCAGGAGTTGCATATCGACCCCTCAAAGAAGAGATTTGATCCAGACACCACCCCTCATAATCATCTCATCTGTTTAAGGTGCCACAAGATCGTCGATATCTTCACCAACCCGCCCTTAAACAATATCCCCGAAGAGGAGCTCAAGGGTTACAAGATAGTCGCCGCCCAGGTAGTACTCTACGGATTTTGTCCAGAGTGCCAGAAAAAAGACAGCGAAGAGAACCACAGCTTCTAAAAGTATCCCTCCCCTTTTGGGCTCCAGGTCGTTAAAATAGCGCCAACCTGGATAAGGCGGAGGGATCATGGCAGGTTTTGTCCACCTTCATCTTCATACCGAATTCTCTCTTCTTGACGGAGCCATAAGGCTTCCGGCTCTCTTTTCCCTGGCCAAAGAGTATGGCTATCAGGCCATTGCCAAGACCGATCATGGAAATCTCTTCGGGACTGTTGCCTTCTATGAGGCCGCAAGAGCCGCCGGCATAAAGCCCATCATTGGCTCGGAAGTCTATGTGGCCCCAGGGTCTCGCAAAGAAAGACGGGCCAAGGGGGCCCATGAAGCCGGTTTTCATCTAGTCCTTCTGTGTATGAATGAGACCGGCTATAAAAATCTCATCCGCCTGATAACCCTGGCCAACTTTGAGGGGTTTTACTGGAAGCCTAGGGTAGACAAAGAACTTCTCAAACAATATCACGAAGGCCTTATTGCCCTCTCGGCCTGTCTACATGGAGAGATAGCCCATGCCTGTCTTCATCAAGATCCCTCAAAGGCCTGCAAGATTGCTGAAGAATACGCCAGGATATTCCCTGATCGCTTCTACATAGAGATCCAGGAGAATGATATTCCCGAACAGAAAGTGGCCAACCAAGGCCTAATTGAAATCGCCCAAAGGCTTGGGCTTCCGGTAGTAGCCACCAACGACTGCCACTATCTCCGGGCCGAAGATGCCCGGGTCCACGATGTCCTCCTCTGTATCCAGACCAACAAAACCGTCCAGGATGAAAATCGACTCCGTTTCTCTACCGACAAGCTCTATTTTACCTCCCCAGAAGAGATGGCTACTAGGTTTGCCTATCTTCCGGAGGCTGTGAGTATCACCGAAGAGATTGCCTCCCGGTGTCACCTGGAGCTCAAACTCGGAGAACACCACTTCCCCAAATTTCCCCTTAAAGAAGGCAAGACCTATGAGGAGATGCTCGATGAGGAAGCCCGAAAGGGGCTCAAGGCCCGACTAAAGGAACTCTCCCAGGGAATGGGACTGGCCGATGAAGAAGCCGGCTATTGGCGACGGCTTGAGCTTGAGCTTTCAGTGATCAAAGAGATGGGATTTGCCAGCTATTTTCTGATTGTGGCCGATTTCATTTCCTGGGCCAAGAAGAAGGGCATTCCGGTTGGCCCCGGCCGGGGATCAGCTGCCGGATCTCTGGTGGCCTACGCCATGGGAATCACCAACATCGACCCCATTCGCTACGGTCTCCTCTTTGAGCGCTTTTTGAATCTTGAACGGAAAAGCCTTCCTGACATCGATGTCGATTTCTGCATGCAACGCCGGGGAGAGGTTCTCCAGTACGTCTATCAAAAATATGGTGGGGCCGAATACGTGGCCCAGATTGCCACCTTTGGCCAGATGAAGGCCAGAGCCGTGGTCCGGGATGTCGGCCGGGCCCTGGGAATGAGTTATCCGGAGGTAGACCGTATCGCCAAACTCATCCCGGAGGAGCTGGGAATTACCCTGGATAAGGCGATCGCTCTAGAGCCCAGACTCAAGGAGGCCGCTGAAAAGGACCCCCAGGTGGCCGAGCTTCTCTCTATTGCCCGGGTCCTTGAAGGGCTTCCCCGTCATTCCTCCACCCATGCCGCCGGGGTAGTCATCTCTGATGCCCCCCTTACTGAATACGTTCCTTTAATGAAGGGGGACCGCGATGAGATCATTACCCAGTACGACATGAAGGCCATCGAAAAGATCGGTCTTATTAAGTTTGATTTCCTGGGACTCAAGACCCTGACTATCATTGATACGGCCTGCCGGCTTATCGAGAAACATCAAGGCCTTAAAGTAGATCCCCATCACATCCCCCTTGATGATGACAAGACCTTTGAGCTCCTCTGCCAAGCCGAAACCGCCGGGGTCTTCCAGTTAGAATCCTCAGGGATGCGCAATCTCCTCACCCGCATGAAACCCTCCCAGTTCACCGATCTTATTGCTTTGGTGGCCCTTTATCGACCTGGGCCCCTAGAATCGGGAATGGTTGATCAGTTCATCAAGGCCAAACATGGCCTTGAGCCTGTCCGCTATATCGTTCCTGAGCTTGAGGAGATCCTCAAAGAGACCTACGGGGTCATTGTCTATCAGGAACAGGTGATGAAAATCGCCAGCAAACTGGCTGGCTACAGCCTGGGTGAGGCTGACATCCTCCGCCGGGCCATGGGGAAAAAGGTCCCTGAGATTATGGCCGCCCAACGGGAACGCTTCATCTCCGGGGCCACCGAAAGGGGAATTCCTAAAGATAAGGCCGAGGTGATCTTTGACCTAATGGAAAAGTTTGCCGGCTATGGTTTCAATAAGAGCCATTCAGCAGCCTACGCCCTGATTGCCTACCAGACGGCCTATCTCAAGGCCCACTTCCCGGTCCCCTATATGACTGCCCTTCTGTCCTACGAAATGGGCAATGCCGATCAGGTAGTCAAATACGTCAATGAGTGTCGGCGGATGGGTATCGAGGTCCTGCCTCCAGATATAAACGAAAGCGACCGCGACTTTACCATTGTGGGTAATAAGATCCGCTTTGGCTTGGCCGCCATCAAGAATGTCGGCGAGGGGGCCATTGATTCTATTCTCCAGGCCCGCCAAGAAGGAGCTTTTTCTTCCTTTGAGGATTTCTGCCTTCGGGTGGATCTGAGAAAGGTCAATCGCCGGGTAATCGAATCCCTCATCAAGGCTGGGGCCTTTGACTCCCTTTCCCACCGCCGGGCCCAGCTGATGGACGTACTGGACAAGGCCATAGAGCTGGCCCAGAGACGGCAGCGGGCCAAAGAATTGGGCCAGATTAGCCTCTTTGATATAGCTGGGGCCAAAAATAATCGGGCCGAAGGCCTCAATCTTCCTGATGTCCCCGAATGGTCAGACACTGAACTTCTGGCCCATGAAAAAGAAGCTCTCGGTTTCTACATAAGCGGCCATCCTATCGATCCCTATGAGCAGTGGCTCTCCCGGATCTCTGGAGTCAACAGCCAGATGGTCTCTGAGATGAGAGACGGAGCCCGTGTCTGCCTGGGAGGGATTATCCGCAGCGTCAAAGAGATCACCACCCGTCGGGGAGATAAGATGGGTTTTGTCCTCCTTGAGGACCGCCACGGGCTTATAGAAATAGTCTGCTTCAGTGAGATCTACCGTCAGATGCGTCCTCTCATCGAGGCTGAGGCCCCGATCTTTGTCCAGGGAACCGTTAACCGAGACGAACGAGGGGCCAAGGTGATCGCCGACCAGGTCTTCCATCTCGAAGAGGCCCAAAAGGTGGCCCTGGGCTCGGTAACTATTAGGATCGAAGCTGGACGGATCACCCCCGAGGACTTCTCGGAGCTCAAGGAGATTCTTCTGGCTCATCCCGGCCGCTGTCCAGTGAGTCTTAACATCATCTATCCTGAGGAAGGGGAGGTGGAGATTGAACTGCCGGAAGAATTCTCTGTGGAGCCAGGGCCCGATTTTAACCGTTCGATAGAAGCTCTCTTTCGATATCAGGCTCTTGAATTCGGTCTCGCGGCCCCCAAAGGGCCAGAGGCCAACGGCCGTCAACGTTCTCTGAGGCCCTAAAACAATGGCTGATTTTACCCAAGAGGAGCTAAAACGGGCCATTGAGGCCATCATCTTTGCTTCTGAAAGACCGCTGGGGCTGGATAGACTCGGTAAGATCTTCCCCCAAGTCTCCAAACAGACCCTAAGGTCTGCCCTCGAGGGGTTGATAAAAGACTACCAGGGCCGAGGAATCGAGATAAAAGAGGTGGCCGAAGGCTTTCGTTTCCAAACGGCAGCCGATCTCAAAGATCTCGTCATCCAGGCCCGACAAGCCACCCCAACTAAACTTTCCCGGGCGGCTATGGAAACCTTGGCCATCATCGCCTACAGACAGCCTATTACTCGGGCCGAGATCGAGGAAATCCGTGGGGTTGACAGCAGCGGCCCCCTTAAGGCCCTCTTAGAAAGGGGATTGATTAAGGTGGTCGGCCGCAAAGACGTCCTCGGACGCCCCCTCCTCTACGGAACAACCACCTATTTTCTGGAGGTCTTTGAACTTAAAAGTCTCTCTGAGCTTCCGAATCTCAAGGAGATCGAAGACCTCGAACGCCCAGGAGACTCCGATCTAGCCCCCCTCTTTAAGGTTGAAAAAGCCTGAGCTGGGAAAGACGCCTTAGGGCCTCCCTCCGCTCCCTGTCTCCCAAGCGGGCCCGGGTGAGAACGTCCTCAAGGAAGGCTGTAGTCTGATCGTAAATCTTCCGGTCTACCGGGAAGGGATGACCATCTTTGCCGCCGTGGGCAAAAGCATAGCGGGCCGGATCCCTCCGGGAGACAGAGACCCCATGGATGATTTCCGCCGTAAGGCTCAAAGCCCTCAAGGCCTTAGGCCCCAGGCCCTTTATAGAAAGAAGCCTTTCAAAGGTATGCGGTTGTTCTTCATAGGTCCTGATAAGGACCTTTTCTAGGCCTCGAGGCCAGAGATCAGCTAAGGAGAGATGGTGTCTAGCCGGAAGGTTAAGGGTTTTGATCCGCTTTAAGGCCCGGATATTGGCCTCGGGGTGCTCCCGGGCCAGGGCAAGTATACTTTTGCGGGCCGACTCTGATTCCCGGGCCACCAGATTAAGGGGGCGGGTTATCTCCTGGGCACAAATGGCCGCATGGGGCTCACAGGTAAAGTCCCGAACCCTTTCTCCCAGCCAGTGATAGCGCCGGGCAAAGGCGGTCGTCTCGTTCATTCCTTGTTGGACCACCGCCCAGAGACCACTTCGGGTGAAGAAAAAACTGTGATGGTAAAGGGTATAGCCGTCCTGGAGGGCAGTGTTGTCAACCTTGGCCGAAAGACGGCTAGCCTCAACAAGGCCCCTGAATTCCTGAGGTAGGGCCTCTTTGGCGCAAATGGTCTCGATCTCCAGAGGGGTCTTGCGGGAAGTGGCTCCTTTGCCCCCGCAAACAAAAAGGCCGACTTCCCGTCCGGCATCTTTTAAGGCCAGCTTTAAAGCTCCACAAACCGTAGTTGTGATCCCTGATGAATGCCAGTCAAAACCCAAAACACAGCCCAAAGCCTGAAACCAGAAAGGATCGGCCAGCCGGCGCAAGAACTCCTCCGGCCCATAGTCATCTACAATAAGGAAGACTATGGCCTGAGAGAGACGAACCATGCGTTCAAAGAGCCATCTTGGGGCCCGGCCGCCGTGAAGGGGCAGATTGGCCACTCCAAGCCGTCTGGCCATCACTGTTCCCGACGGAGCTTAAGGATTTCGATCTCCCGTTTACGAATATATTGGAGGAGGGGTTCCTCTTCCCTAGGGGAGATATGAAATTTAAGCCCCATAAGTCTTGCCCCTTCGACCTCGGCCGTACGGACAACCTCGGCCTTGGTCAGATAAATTGGGGGATGGGCCGTGGTCTCGTTTAGCCAGAGCTCAAGGGTGATCTCTTCAACAAAATCCCTCAATGGCACCTCCAAAGTGTAATCCATCAGGGCCATACCCCCAAGACAGATATCCTTAATGCGGCCCAAACCTTCCTTTCCCTTAAAATGATAGGTGGCCCTGGATTTACTGGGGACCTCAATTCGATAATATTCCCTTCTTTCCAGACGAAAGAGAAGCTCCGGATAGGCCAGAAGAAGCCCCTGTTGGTCCCGGCCGAGAAAGTGACTTTCAAAATGATGCCAGATATTACTGCTGTCCCTGAAGACCACCCGAAGCTTCTTGGATATGGGTTGCCATTTGGGCGGAACATCAAAAAGAAGCCCTTTGGGGCCGTGGTCTATAAGTACTGTGGGGCCGGAACGAAACCCAGGGGCCAGGATCTCAAACCAGAGCCCCTTCTCCCGGGCCTCCTCGAGAACAGAACGGATCAGATCAGAGTCATCCGTCTTCTCCAGCCCGTCTTCGGCCTTCCGCCAGTAAGCCAAGGAAACCTCCCTAAATCATTTGAGTTCGGCCCAATTCTTCCCCCAGGAGAGATTAACCTTCAGGGGAACCTTAAGGCTAAAGACCCCTTCCATGAGTTCCCTGATCCGTTCTTTTGCCTCAAGAATCTCCTCTTCGGGAACCTCAAACAGGAGCTCATCATGGACCTGGAGGATCATCCTGGCCCTCAATTCTCCCCTCTTTATGGCGCCATAGATATCTATCATGGCCAGCTTTATAATATCGGCCGCTGATCCCTGAATTGGAGTGTTTATGGCCGTCCGTTCTGCAAATTCTCGAGCCACCCGGTTCGGACTGACAATATCTGGTAGATACCTTTTTCGGCCCAAGACAGTGGCCACATAACCCTTCTGTCTGGCCTCAGCAACAATCTTCTGCATATAGTCTCTTACCCCGGGATATCTTTCAAAATAGCGCTCGATAAATGCTGCTGCCTCCCGACGGCCTATCTTAAGCTCTTTGGATAGACCATAAGGACTCATACCATAGACAATACCAAAGTTGATGGTCTTGGCCAGACGCCTCATCTCTGGAGTCACCATCTCTTGACTGACCCCAAAGATCTCCATCGCCGTCCGGGTGTGAATATCCTCCCCTCTCCTGAAGGCCTCAATGAGGGTCCTGTCTTCGGAATAATGGGCTAGGACTCGAAGATCAATCTGGGAGTAGTCTGCCGAAAGGAGAAGATAGCCTTCTTCTGGGACAAAGGCCCGCCTGATCTTGGCCCCCTCCTCGCCCCGGACAGGGATATTCTGGAGATTGGGCTCAGAGCTTGAAAGCCTCCCGGTTGCGGTCACCGTCTGGTTAAAGGAGGTGTGGAGTCGGCCGTCGGCAGGATTGACCATCTTGGGCAGGGCGTCCACATAGGTTGATTTGAGCTTACTTAGAGTTCGATACTCGAGAACCAAACGAGGGAGCTCATGGAGCTCTGCCAGTTCCTCAAGGACCTCTACATCGGTGGAGTAGCCGGTCTTCTTGCGGGTCTTCTTGAGGCGAGGAAGTCCCAGTTTGTCAAAGAGAATGGCTCCCAGACGCCGAGTAGAATTGATATTGAAGGCCTCTCCGGCCAGGGCGTGGATCCGGGCCTCAAGCTCAAGAAGCCGCCTCTCAAATTCGCGTGAAAGCCCCTGAAGATAGGCAAGGTCAATCTTTACGCCCATCATCTCCATCTCTGCCAAAACATATATAAGGGGGACCTCTACTTTTACAAAAAGCGGCCAGAGACCGTGTTCCTTAAGGAGGGGCCACATCTTTTGATAAAGTAGGTAGGTTACATGGGCGTCTTCACAGGCATAGACCTTGGCCGTCTCTACGTCTACATCGGCAAAGTCTTCTCCTTTACCCAAGGCCAGATCTTTATAAGAGACCATCTGGTGGCCCAGATACTCCTGGGCCAAGTCATCGAGGTTGTGAGCCCGGCGGATGGGATTCAACAGATAAGAGGCAACCATAGTGTCACCCTCAAGGCCCTTGATCTCAAGGCCCTGGCGCCTAAGGAGGATGAGATCGTATTTAATGTTTTGCCCCACCAGCCGGACCTTTTCATCTTCGATGAGATCTTTTAAGACCATAAGGACGGTCTTCAGATCCAGCTGGGGGCCACTTGTCAGCCCCCGGTGGCCTATAGGAACATAGTAGGCCTTTGGCGGCTCAAAACAAAAAGCCACCCCGACAATCTCGGCCCGGAGGGGATCTTTGTCTGTAGCCTCTATATCTATTACGACTGGAGAGTTTTTTCGGGCCTTAGCCACCAGACGACAAAGCTTCTCTTCATCTCGGATGAGCTGGTAGGCCTCGTAGGAGATAGTTTTTTCCGCAGGGAGCTCTTTGAGGAGACGGTTGAATTCAAACTCCCTGAAAAGAAAACGCAGACGTCCCCAATCAGGCTCCCCAAGAAGATAGTCCTCAAGGCTCAGGCTCACCGGAGCGTCGTCTCTCAAGCGAACAAGTTCCTTGGATAGACGGGCCAATTCGGCGTGGGTCTCGAGGAGCTCCCGAAGCCTTTTGCGAGGGATCCTTTCCTTTTGCTCAAGAAGGGCCTCCAGGGAGCCAAACTCCCTGATGAGTTTAAGGGCTGTCTTCTCACCGATACCCGGCACCCCGGGGATGTTATCTGAAGGGTCCCCGGTAAGAGCCATAACATCAAGGAGCCTCTCTGGGGGAATACCGAAGCGTCTCTTTACTGACTGCCGGTCATAGAGGACATCTTTCATAGGGTCCCAGAGGATGACCCTCTCACCGACAAGTTGCAGGAAGTCTTTGTCTCCAGAGACGATGACTACCGGATGATTAATCTTTCGGGCCAAGGTGGCAATGATATCATCGGCCTCGTAGCCTTCGATCTCCAAGATGGGAAGACCAAAGGCCTGACCGATCTCCTTGATGTAGGGAAGCTGGATAGCCAGATCTTCAGGCATCTCCGGCCGATTGGCCTTGTAGGCCGCAAACATTTCGTGTCGAAAGGTAGGCCCCTTGGCATCAAAAACCAGGGCCAGATAACGGGGTTTTCTTTCCCTAAGGATCTTCCAGACCATGTTGCTGAAGCCGAAGATGGCCTTGGTAGGGAGGCCTCGCCGGTTAGAGAGATGGCCCGATATAGCAAAATAGGCCCGGAAAACATACGAACTGGCATCAATCAGGTATAGGCGGTCGTTCTTATTCATTGTTTGACTTTTAGAATCCTATTAAGTATCTTCACTGGCCGGAAAAGTAAACCTGAAAGAGGAAAGACCCATGCCCAATGTCATTGTTGTTGGTACGCAGTGGGGAGACGAGGGGAAGGGAAAGATTGTCGATTTGCTGACCTCTGAGGCCCAGGTTATCGTCCGCTTCCAGGGGGGCAACAATGCTGGCCATACCCTGGTCGTCGGAGGCCAAAAATACATCCTCCACCTTATCCCCTCTGGAATCCTTAACTCTGATGAAAAGATTTGCCTTATCGGAAATGGGGTGGTGGTGGATCCGGAGGTCCTCATCGGCGAGATAGATGCTCTCAAGGAACGGGGTTATCCAGTTGGCCCAGGCAAACTTTATCTAAGCGAAAATGCTCATCTTATCATGCCCTATCATAAGGCCATTGATCACGGACGAGAGGCCCGCAAGGGTAAAAAGGCTATCGGGACCACCGGCCGGGGCATTGGCCCTTGTTATGAAGACAAGATTGCCAGGCGGGGAATCAAAGTAATAGATCTTCTCGACGAGACCATCTTCGCCGAAAAGCTCCGCGAGATCCTTGAAGAGAAGAATTTTTATCTAGAAAAGTTCCTCGGGGTAGCCCCCCTTGACTTTAATCAGATTTTTGAGAACTATCGGGCCTTTGGCCAAAGACTGGCCCCTTATGTGACCAATGTCTCCTTAAAACTGGCCGAGGCCATAAAAAATGGCCGGAGCATCCTCTTTGAAGGGGCCCAGGGAACCCAACTTGATATCGATCACGGCACATATCCCTTTGTGACCTCTTCCAATACCGTGGCCGGAGGGGCCTGCTGTGGGGCCGGGATAGGCCCGACTCAGATCGACTCTGTCCTTGGAATTTGCAAGGCTTACACCACCAGGGTCGGAGGGGGCCCCTTTCCCACCGAACTCACCGACGAGGTGGGAAATCACCTGCAACAGCAAGGGGCTGAATTCGGCTCAACCACTGGGCGTAAGCGCCGGTGTGGTTGGCTTGATGCTGTAGTCCTCAGGGAGGCCGTCCGCTTAAATGGGCTTACGGCCCTGGCCATCACCAAGCTAGACGTCCTCTCCGGACTCTCCACCCTCAAGATCTGCACGGCCTACAAGTGCGACGGTCAGATCTATGATCACATGCCGGCCAACATCAACCAGGTGGCCCAGGCTGCCCCAATCTACGAAGAACTTGAGGGTTGGTCAGAGGATATCTCTAGTGTGCGCTCATTTGAGGATCTACCACCAGCAGCCCAGGCTTATGTCCGCCGGATAGAAGAGATTGCCGGGGTCCCGGTCTGGATCATATCCGTAGGTGCGGCCCGGGAGGAGACCATCGTCATTCACCATCCATTTGCCGGACACTGAGGGCATTTCGGTCGAGATTTAAGGCAGTAGCCTTTGCCCAAGGCTACCAAAAGAGCGTGATACTCCTGATAAAGGGCCACATCTTGAGGCAGGCTCTCCATAAAGAGAGCCTGAAGCTCATCATAGGCGATCTCCTCAGGGGCTAGCAGGTGTCGGTGAAGGATCCTTTTGGTGTAGGCATCAACGACAAAGATGGGAAGGTCTCCGGCGTAAAGAAGGATTGAATCCGCGGTCTCAGGCCCGATTCCCGAAAGACCAAGAAGCTTATCCCTCAAGGCCAGCCCTTCGGCAAACATAGCCTTAAGATCCCCCTGCCAGCCTTGGAGGAGAAAATCCACAAAGTTTCGCAGTCTTCGGGCCTTAATATTGTAATAGCCGGCAGGTCGGATGAGGTAAGCCAAGCGGTCAAGAGGGATCCTCGCCAGGGCAGAGGGCTCAAGGAGACTCTGTTTTTTAAGGTTTTCGATAGCCCGCTCTACGTTTTGCCAATTGGTGTTCTGGGTGAGAATGGCCCCCACACAGACCTCAAAAGGGCTCTCCGCCGGCCACCAGCCCTGGGGACCAAAGTGATCGAGGAGTCGATCGTAGAGTTCTAAAAGCCGCTTCTTGAGATCCAAGGCTTCTTAAGGCTAATCAGAACGCACAAATACCAGATAAAAAAGAACCGAAAGGAATCCAACACCACCGGCCACAAAGAGGGCAATACTTTTAAGATCAGTCTGTCCCCCGGTATGGGGCAAAATATAGTAGATGAATCCCCAGAGGCCAAAGGCCCCGCAGATGACCCAAGCCAGGGCATAGGCCCGGCGCAAGAAAAGAAAGACCATAAGCAACAAGAGTGGACCCCAGTATTTGGGACTTGAGAACACTAAGAAAGGATCGGTACTTTTGAGGAAAGAAAGAATAGATTTGGTACTTAAGAGTTCGGCCAGACGGCTTAGATCTATGGAGGGAGAAGAGGCCATAGTCAATCTCGGGCTTCAAGATTCTCCCAGACGAGCATCAAGTAGTCTCTAAGTTTTTCCGACTCCTGTTCCGACATCCCCTGGATAGCTTTACTGCGAACAGTCTCCCCAACCTTTCTAAGCTGTTTTTCAAGCTCTCGACCCCGATTGGTAAGCACAATCCGGTAGGCCCGTCGGTCCTTGGGGGAAGGACGTCGCCTAACCAGACCAGCCTCTTCCAAACGATCGATAATCCGGACCAGGGTGGGACTTTCGATGTGAAGCTTCTGGGCCAGGGCACTCTGGGTAATACCATCCTGGTTGTAGAGCTTCATGAGCACACAGAACTGAGCCGTGGTCAACCCTAAGGGTTGGAGTAGTCGATCCACCTCCTTCTGGAAGGAACGATAGACTCGATTGGCTAGAAACCCCAAACATCTGTCCAGTGTGAATTCCGGCTTAGTCATGCCACAAAAATTAGCCTCTTAATTAGGCAATTGCAACTTTTTTTTATGGTCATGGTTGACGATCAAGCTTGTTCTCAGGCCATTATAGGCAATGACTTTTTTACTTTCTTAAGAATTTGTCCAAAAAGGGCCTAAAACGGAAAAAAGCTTTAACTATTTTAGGGATGATTAAGGAAAAAATCCAGTAAAAATTAAGAGTAAGGGTAAAGACTTCTATCTTAGCTAGAATATTAGGGATATTTATACTTATTCCCTCTTTTCAAGACTTTTCAATCAAAAAACAGCCCGATCTCCAGAAGACTCTGGACTCGGAAGCGGGTCCTTTAAAGTCTCAGCTGTGATTGACAAGTCAAAATTTATGGCTACAAATGAAAAGCTGGTGTGCAGAAATGGCTAAAAACGGAATCCTCTCCGATAAGGTTTTGGTCCTTAATCGCTATTATCAAGCCATCCAGATTACCACTGTCCTTAAGGCCATCTGTCAGCTGTTTAAGGGCAATGCCCGGGTAATCACTCCTGACTGGACCACCCACACCCTGGAGGAGTGGGTGGAGGCCTCGAGTTTTTATGACAATGGCCGTCTTATTCGGAGCCCCAGCCTGGCTATAATGGCCCCTGAGGCTATCATCCTCAATCGTTACGACCGTCTGCCGCGCTCGGAGGTGGTCTTCAGTCGGGCCAACCTCTTCATTCGTGACAACTTTACCTGCCAATACTGTGGGCGAAGTGTCCATACGGCCAAAGATCGGACCATTGACCACGTCATCCCCAAAAGCAGAGGGGGAAAGACTGTCTGGACTAATGTCGTCCTCTGTTGCCGGAAATGCAACCTCAAAAAAGGAGACCGGACCCCAGAGGAGGCAGGGATGAGGCTTTTGAAAAAACCCAAGGCCCCTCGCTGGCATCAGATCCTCCTTGAGGAGTTTCCAGAACACAAACGGATGGTCTGGAAAGATTTTCTAGAATTTGCCGGCCTGTTTCGTTAAGATCAGAAAAAAACTTCCTTCGGAGGTCTCCATGGGACAACAACAGCTCATCACCAGGGGAATCACCCAAGGAGTTTATGTGGTGACCGTCAGGGCCAAGGAGAGAATAAACGGCATGACTGCCGCCTGGGTAAGCCAAGTCTCCTTCAAACCGGCCTATTTGATGGTCGCCATTGCTCCCCAGCGTTACACCTATGATCTTATCAAGGAAAGTGGCTACTTTTGCATAAATGCCCTCAAGGAGGGCCAAGTAGATCTGGCCAAACACTTTGGTTTTAAGACCGGACGGAAGGAAGACAAATTCCAGGGGATCGACTATTTGAACGCCCTGAAGGGCTCCCCCGTCCTCAAGGAGGCCTTTGCCTATTTTGAATGTGAGCTGATCTCCACCTGCGAGGCCGGTGACCATACCCTTTTTGTCGGTGAAGTGGTTGATTGTGCCATCCAGGACGAAGAAGCCACCCCGCTCATCTTCCGCTGGGATGATTACTTTGGTTCCAGATAAAGGGGGCCATTATGGAAAAGGATGTTGCCACTGAAGGAGCACCTTCCTTCCACGACCGCTGGATCAGACTTGCCGAGAGATATTTTCGGGAGATAATCATTACCGTGGTGGTGCTCGTCATCGGAGCCGCCGCCTGGGGACTCTATCAACACCAGAAGGCCCAAAAGGAGGCCGAGGCCTCTTTAAGACTGACCACTGCCGGTGGGCAGACCAAAGAGGCCTATCAGGAGGCCCTGGCCAAACTTATCAAAGACCACCCCCAGACCGGGGCGGCTCTTCTGGCCCGAATAATGCTTGCCGACATGCATCGGGAGGCTGGAAAATCCCAACAGGCCCGAGAGCAACTCCAGGAGGCCCTGAAGAGGGCCCCCGAACCTCTTAAGCCTTTTTTGTCACTGGGCATCGGCTACTCTTTTGAAGACGAGGAAGCCTACCACCAGGCAGCCCTTCATTACCAGGAGGCTGTTTCCGCCAAGGTGGGCATCGAGGAGGTTGTTTATCTTGATCTAGCACGGGTAAATGAGGCTGCCGGCAATCTTGAGTCGGCCCTTTCAGCCTACGAGAAACTCCTGGCCCGCAAACCTTTTGGTGAACGTCTTTTCTTTGTGGAGGCCCGGCTGGCCGAACTCCTGGAGAAAACTAAAAAGGAGGAACCTTAAAACTCACCTATGGGCATCCTGCAGATCTTTGAAAGGATTGCCGAACGCCGGATCCAAGAGGCCATGGAACGGGGAGAATTCGAAAACCTTGAAGGAAAAGGCAAACCTCTAGCCCTAGAAGATCTCTCTCACGTGCCTGAAGAACTCCGGATGGCCTACAAGATTCTCAAAAATGCTGGCTATCTTCCTCCAGAGATCCAGCTGATGAAGGAGATCAAGACCACCGAGGATCTCCTTGACCACCTGGAGGATGAGGGAACCAAATACCGCCAGATCAAAAAACTAAACTTCATGATCACCAAACTGAACATGATGCGGCGGCGACCAATTAACCTGGAGAAAGAACAGCTTTATTATGAGAAAATAGTAGCTAAGGTAAAGGTCCGCAAACACCGCTGATTCCTGCCTTGACAAGTCTCCGACCAGTGGCACCCTGTAATCATGCTCCCCTACCCTAAGATCGATCCGGAGATCCTGCGCATTGGTCCGCTTTCTATCCGCTGGTATGGCCTGATGTATGTGGTAGGCTTTTCAGTAGCCTACCTGATGGTCAAAAGAGAACTTCTTCGACTGGGCCGCTCAGGGCTTATACCAAGGCTTGACTCTCTTCTCTTCTATCTGGTCTTGGGCCTTATCGCCGGAGCCAGACTGGGCTATGTCCTCTTTTACAACCTGGATTACTATCTTAAGCACCCCCTAGAGATACCGGCCACATGGCACGGAGGGATGTCCTTTCATGGAGGACTTCTGGGGGCGGTTCTTGCCGGAGTAATCTGGTGCCGACGGCACCGGGAGGATTTCTTCTTCTGGGCCGATCGTTTCGTCCTCCCCGCCCCTATTGGTCTCGGCCTGGGACGAATTGCCAACTTTATAAACGGTGAGCTCTACGGCCGGGTAACCCAAGTCCCATGGGCTATGGTCTTTCCTCAAGGAGGCCCTCTCCCTCGCCATCCTTCCCAACTCTATGAGGCCTTCCTCGAAGGACCGGTTCTCCTGTCAATCATGTGGGTCTTGCGGAAAAAGGACTGGCCTTCGGGGGTAAGATTGGGAGTCTTTTTGATCAGCTACGCTGGACTGAGATTCTTTGTAGAGTTCTTTCGGGAGCCAGATCCTCAGCTAGGCTTTGTCCTCGGACCTCTGACCATGGGCCAGATCCTCAGCCTGATCATGTTCTTTGCCGGAGTCTTTCTCCTCAAGTGGCGCTTGACGGCGGTCAACAAGGTAGGTTGAGCCGGGGATCTTCTTCACGGCTTTCTTTATCTGGGCGGCCACAGTAGCCACCTCACCATAGTGAGAATAACGTCCCGGCGTATTGGCCACAATAGCAATGGATATACTCGGCAAGCCAAAACGGCGGATGTTACCTTGACGATCACGAGAGACAAACTCCCCGGCCTCAAGATCCTCCTCGTCTACAAAGAGCTTGATGAGGGCATCAAAGTGTTTGATGACCTCCTGAGCCACATCTTCGGCCACCTTAAGGGGACAGATGAATACAAAATCATCACCACCGACATGGCCCACAAAGCTTGCCCCCGGGGCCTTCTCGTTGATGACGTTGACCAGAATGCGGGCCAACATCCTGATAACCTCGTCTCCCCGGGCAAAGCCATAGCGATCATTGTAGGGTTTGAAATTATCGATGTCCACGTAGCCAATAGCCACCGGGCGGCCAGCCTCAACGGCCTCCTGGATGGCCTTAAGGATGGAGGAGTTGCCCGGAAGTTTGGTCAGGGGGTTGTTGTCAGCCACCCGATGAGAACGGGCAAAGGCCAGCTCCACCCGGTTGAGCAGGTGCTCTACGGCACATTCCCGGCAGATGAAATCATCCACCGGATAGGCGTTCCAGTCGATACCCCGGGAGACATCGGCCTCGTTGACCACCAGAATTATGGGCAAAAGAGCCAACTGGAGATTATTCTTTAGGGCCTTGATGACCTCAACCTCCAGACCTTCGGAAAGGCCCTTCTCAATGATAAGGAGATCAGGGGGATCGTTAAAAAGGGCCTCGACAGCAGTTTGAAGATCGGATTTTACAGCCAACTGATAGCCTTTGGCCTCCAGAAGAAGGCGATCCTCGGGGCGACGCAGATAATCCTCAGCGATAACACTTATCCTGGCCATCAGAGGGCCTGCATCTCCAAGGTAAAGGTTTTGAGCTCGGCCAGCCGTTCATCAAGCTCGGTCAGAATCTCCTTGAGCTCCTCTCGGCTAAATTTGAGCTCCTCCCAGGCAGAAGGACTCAAGGGGGGCACGAAGGGATCACCACTGAAACCGTAGCCCAGCCCTTTAATAAGGATATCGGAGAGATGAACGATGGCCGCTACCTCGGGAAATTGCTTGGCCGCATCTGGTTGGTGATGGCAGGAGATGGGTTCCACCAAACGGTCTGGCAGGTTCCATTGCCGGGTCAACCAACCACCAATGGTGGCATGCTCTACCCCCAGAATCTTTCTTTCTGCCTCGGAAAAATAGAGCCCCTCTTGTCTGACCAAGGCGGTTATCCTGTCGTAGTCTTCCCGGAATTCCGTCCGGATGACCACCTTGCCCAGATCGTGGATAAGAGCCGCTGTGGAGACCTCTTCCGGATCTTTAATCCCTCGCTTGCGGGCCATTATCCCCGCCGCCGCCGCACAGCCAAGCGAATGCTCCCAAAGGCCGACATCTTCGCTCTGCATGGTCTCAAAAATAGAAGAGGTGATAATCAGGGTCTTGATGACATTGAAGCCCAGAAGCACTATGGCATTGGCCACCGTGGAGATCCTTTTGGGGAAGCCAAAAAAAGCCGAATTGACCATCTTTAAGAGCTTGCTGGTAAGAACCTGATCCTTCTCGATAACCGCCCCCAGCTGGACAGCAGTGGTCTTCTCGTCGGCGACCATCTTGGTCAACTTGGTAATGATGGTCGGCAAGGTGGGGAGGGATTGAAGGCTCTTGAGCCTCTTTTTGATCTCTGACTTTTTCTCTTCCATCATTTCTTTATTCTTGGCTTAAATGTTCCTTGATGACCTCTTTGAGCATCATAAGGACAGGATCTCCCTCAACCTTCTGGAAAGCGACCTCAAGATCAGCCAGTTTCTCCTCAAGGCTTTTCTCACCAGGGATCTCTACTGGATGCCCTTCGACAACCACAAAAGCAACCCCCATTTTGGCCAGACGATCTATGAGGCGTTGACTGAGCTCTGTACCCGGACCGCAGAGAACACGCCCGGCCTCATCAACCACCTCTTTGGCCAAGACCATTCCCTCTTCGGCCAAGCTGATGGGTATCTTCTGCAACAAGACCTCCTTAAATAAAGTTCAAAGTCCCCCCTAGATAGTTTCGGCCTTAAAGGGCCTTTTCTTGATCAAAGATCTGGTCTGGCCCGATGATAATCCGTTAGTTGCTCAAAGGAATAGGCCACCTTAAGGAGCCTTTCCTCCTCAAAATGCGGGGCCATGAGTTGAAGACCTATGGGGAGACCTTCTCGGCTAAAGCCACAGGGGATAGAGATCCCTGGGATACCGGCCAGATTGGTAGCAATGGTAAAGACGTCAGAGAGATACATCTGGAGAGGATCATCCAGTTTTTCTCCTAGGCCAAAGGCCGGGGTTGGAGCCACTGGGGTGGCAATAACGTCACAGCCTTCAAAGGCCCTCTGGAAATCCTCGACGATCAAGGTCCTGACCCGGCTGGCTTTGAGATAAAAGGCGTCATAGTAACCAGCCGAAAGAGCATAGGTTCCCAGCATGATCCGTCTTTTGACCTCCGGACCAAACCCCTCCGACCTGGTCTTCTTATACATGGAGAGAAGATCTCGATACTCCTGGGCCCGGAAGCCGTACTTGACCCCATCGTAACGGGCCAAGTTTGAGCTGGCCTCAGCCGGAGCAATGATGTAGTAGGCAGCCACAGCATACTCAGAGTGAGGAAGAGATATCTCTACCAGGTGGGCTCCCTCCTGCTCAAAAAGAGCAAGAGCCTCTTTAACCGCCTTTTCTACCTCGGGGTCGATCCCAGAGATAAAGTACTCCCTGGGAACCCCTATCCTAAGCCCTTTAAGCTCAACTTTTAAGGCCTTTTGATAATCGGGAACAGGCCTGGGGGCAGAGGTCGAATCCCTAGGATCGTAACCGGCAATCACCGAAAGAAGAAGGGCACAGTCGGTGACATCCTTGGTCATCGGACCGATCTGATCAAGAGAAGAGGCGAAGGCAACCAAGCCATAGCGGGACACCCGGCCATAGGTAGGCTTAAGGCCCACAATGCCACAATGGGCTGCCGGCTGTCTAATAGACCCCCCGGTGTCCGAGCCTAAAGAGGCCAGACATTCATCAGCGGCCACGGCGGCCGCCGATCCTCCACTTGAACCCCCAGGGATGCGGGAAAGATCCCAAGGATTGGCCGTGGGATAAAAGGCTGAGTTCTCCGTGGAAGACCCCATGGCAAACTCGTCCATATTGGTCTTGCCGACAATCACCGCCCCAGCAGCCTTAAGCCTTTCGACCACCGTAGCGTCGTAAGGGGGGATAAAATTTTCCAACATCCTGGAACCACAGGTTGTCCGGATACCCTGGGTACAGATAACGTCTTTGATCGATATCGGACAGCCCAAAAGCGGAGCCTCTTCTCCGTCCTTTCTCCTCCTGTCGGCCAAACGAGCAGACTCCAGAGCCTCTTCGGCACAGACAGTGATGTAGGCCTTTACCTTGGGTTCAACAACCTCGATCCTTTCAAGAACACTCCGGGTAGCCTCCTCAGAGTTCACCTCTCCCCGGTCAAGGAGATCAAGAAGCTCATGAAGAGTCAGACGGAAAAGGTCCATGTCATCCTCCCTGGTAATCAGGACTTAAGCACCCGCGGAACAACAAAGAAACGCCCCTCCCTCTCCGGAGCGTTGGCCAAGGCCTCATCTATCTTTATGGACTCCTTGACCTCATCCTCCCTGAAGGCATTAGTTAGAGCCAAAGTATGGGTGGTCGGGGAGACTTCGGCTGTATCCAGGCGATCAAGTTGACGGACATACTCCAGGATCTGCCCCAGTTGCCTCGTAAAGACTTCAATCTCTTGATCATCAAACTCAAGACGGGCCAGATGGGCCACGTGTCGGACCTCTTCTTTTGATATGGCCATGGATCCTCCTTCCTAAAAGGGCTCTTTACAAAAACGACTTATTTCTAGCACGCCCCCCTCTAGCCCACAAGAAGGAAGCTTCTGTTTCTCCTCAAGGTTTTAATTAAGGCCTAGTTCCAAAGAACCGATTTTATTATTATAATTTCATTTTAAATTTATTTTGATCCTGGTCGTCAAAAGTATTGGTTTTTCTTTTAAGTTAAGAATTTTTAAAAAATTCGAGAAATTATACCATTTTCTTCAGGAAAAAGTTGTCAATTCTCAGAAATGTCTGCTAAATTAGATTTAAAGTGTCTTTTTACTGGAGTCCTTTATGGCAAAAAATAAGCGGATTTTAGTAGTCGAAGATGATCTTGAAGTTCTTTCTATGCTCAAAGATTATCTTCAGTTTGTAGGTTATGAGGTAACCACGGCCGAAGATGGCCTAAAAGGCATGAAGGCTCTGAAAGAAGGCCAATTTGATTTAGTAATAACTGATCTGACTATGCCTTATGTTTCCGGAATTGGTCTAATAACTATCATCAAACGCGAGCACCCCAATGTCCCAGTAATTGCTATTACTGGGTTCGGCTACTATGCCGAGGAGCTGGCCCACGAGAAGAAAGCTGACTATATCCTCAGCAAACCCTTTGAGATTGAAGAGTTGCGCCAGATAATAACCCATTTGCTGGGGGAATAGGCCAAAATTCCTCCCTTCCCACCCTTGACACCACCCCGAGTTATTTTATAACTTCCGTCCACTTTAAGAGTCCTCAATAGGGGGAGAGATGGCCACAAAAAAGAAGAAGAAAACCGTCTCCTTTGCTAAATTTTATCCGGATTTTTACGTCGAGCGGATTGAAGAAAGGTGCATCAAGTGTAAACGGTGCATAAGGGAGTGTTCCTACGGGGTCCACGCCTTCAATAAAAAGAAAGAGATTCTTACGGCTGACCACAGCAAGTGTGTGGGCTGTCATCGTTGTGAGGTTATGTGCCCCACCGAGGCCCTCTTCATCAAGCACTATCCTTCGGATTTTCGAGAACACGCCCACTGGAGCCCCTGGTTTATCAAGAATATTTATAAACAGGCTGACACTGGTGGCGTTCTCTTGGCGGCCACCGGCAATGCCATGCCCTTTAAGATCTACTGGGATCATCTGGTCCTTGATGCCAGCCAGGTAACCAATCCCTCTATTGATCCCCTGCGGGAACCCATGGAACTTAGGACCTACTTAGGTTCAAAACCAGATGTCCTTGATGTTATCTACGAAGACGGTCGTTATCGCCTTCAGACCAAACTCTCGCCCCAGATAAAGATAGAATATCCCATCCTCTTTGCGGCCATGTCTTATGGAGCCATCAGCCTCCATGTCCATCAGGGGCTGGCCCGGGCCGCTAAAGAACTGGGGATCCTCTACAATACCGGTGAGGGTGGTCTTCATGCTTCCCTTTACGAATATGGCCCCTGGACTATTGTCCAGTGTGCCTCGGGTCGTTTTGGTCTCCACGTTGATTACCTAAATACCGGAGTGGCCATTGAGATCAAGATCGGCCAGGGGGCCAAGCCAGGCATCGGTGGGCACCTCCCGGGGGAGAAGGTCACTGAGGAAATATCCAAGACGAGGATGATCCCTGTAGGCTCGGACGCCCTCTCCCCGGCCCCCCACCATGATATCTACTCCATTGAAGACCTTCGTCAACTCATCTACGCCCTCAAAGAGGCCACAGATTATCAGAAACTCGTCTTCGTCAAAATTGCTGCCGTTCATAACGCCCCGGCCATTGCCAGCGGTATGGTCCGGGCCGGAGCCGACGTCATTGTCCTTGATGGATTTAAAGGGGGCACAGGGGCAGCACCGACCATGTTCCGTGACTATGTCGGCATCCCCATAGAGCTGGCCCTGGCCCAGGTAGATGAGCGTCTGCGTCAGGAGGGCATCCGCAACCAAGCCTCTATTGTTATCTCCGGTGGAATCA
This sequence comes from Thermosulfuriphilus sp., assembly GCF_054026695.1. Lineage (NCBI taxonomy): Bacteria > Pseudomonadati > Thermodesulfobacteriota > Thermodesulfobacteria > Thermodesulfobacteriales > Thermodesulfobacteriaceae > Thermosulfuriphilus > Thermosulfuriphilus sp. The sequence continues at coordinate 13,476 of NZ_JBPMLP010000004.1, read as the reverse complement.
GGTGCAGTGCTGATGTCATCAAGGCAATTGCCCTGGGGGCAGATGCCGTCTATATCGGAACTGCTGCCCTTATCGCCGTAGGGTGCACGATGTGTCAGCGTTGTTTTACAGGAAAGTGCCCTTGGGGGATTGCTACCAACAACCCAGAGCTTATCAAACGCCTGGATCCAGACACCGCTTACGAAAAGCTGGCCAATCTGGTCAAAGGTTGGGGGCACGAGATTCAGGAGATGCTTGGGGCCATGGGTATCAACGCCATAGAAAGCCTCCGGGGCAACCGGGAAAAGCTTCGAGGAGTCGGGCTCACCGAGACCGAACTACGCATCCTCGGGGTAAAACATGCTGGGGAATAAGGGAGACACTATGCAGGGCTTTCATTTTGAAAAGAGTATCTCTGGCTGCGGTCTCGCCGGTCTTATCCATCGCAAAGGCCACCGGATAAAGGGGGAGACCATCGTCTGTTCCATCTCTTGCCAGAAGGAAAGGGGAAACGGCCTCGGGGCTGGTTATGCAGCCTATGGGATCTATCCTGATTTTGAGGACTACTACGCTATCCATATCATGGCCGATAGCAGGTCAGCCCTTAAAGAGGCCGAGGCTGTACTCAAAGAGCATACCTATATGGTCCATGAGGAGAAAATTCCTACCAGACCAGTGAGAAGGATCGAAAAACCCCCTGTCCTGCGGCGTTATTTTGTCAAACCCCGCTATGAGGGAGAGATTCGGGATCTTTGCGAAGGGACTCAGGCCGAAGACGACTATATGGTTGAGGTCGTCATGCGCATCAATCGGGATATCTCCGGGGCCTATGTCTTTTCTTCAGGCAAGAACATGGGGGCCTTTAAGGGAGTGGGATTCCCGGATGAGATCGCCGAATTCTACCGAATAGATGAATATTCCGGCTATATCTGGACATCCCATAACCGCTTCCCCACCAATACCCCTGGCTGGTGGGGAGGAGCCCATCCCTTTACCATTCTGGACTGGTCCATTGTCCACAATGGAGAGCTTTCTTCCTACGGGATCAACAAACGCTACTTGGAGATGTTTGGCTACCACTGCACCCTGCTTACTGACACCGAGGTGGTAGCCTACTTACTTGATCTTCTCATCAGAAGACACCGGTTGCCCATAGAGGTGGCCTGCTTAGTCTTTGCCCCTCCTTTCTGGGAAGAGATAGACCGGATGGATCCAGAACGCCGAGAACTCCTTACAGCCATCCGGGCGGTCTATGGAAGTGCCCTTCTCAACGGACCTTTTGCCATCCTGTTCGCCTACAACGGGGGTCTGGTTGGCCTTAACGACAGGGTCAAACTCAGGCCTCTTGTGGCCGCTGAAAAAGGCGATCTGGTCTTTATGGCCAGCGAGGAGAGTGCCATTCGGGCCATCTGCCCTGATCCCGAACGGGTCTGGGCCCCAAAGGCCGGAGAACCTCTTATTGTTGAGCTTGAACCTGGGGTCATCCCCAATCAGCGTACTTACTTGATTCCGGAAGAAAGCCCGCTTCACAAGGTCTGCGCCCTTCCGGAACGAGAGGAATCCTAGACAGGAGCCCTGTATGGTCATGGAAATAGATGCCAAAGACATCCACTATCGGGTACTAAATAAGATGATCCGTCAGGCTGTAGCCCAGGGGGAAAGGGAGTTTGTCCTCCGCAACGTCAACGGTCAGCGATATCTGGCCGACGGTCTCTCTGGTGAGATCGTCATGGATATTTATGGGACCCCTGGTCAGGATCTGGGAGCCTTTATGCGCGGCCCCAAGGTGACTGTTTACGGAAACGTCCAGGATGGGGCTGGAAACACCATGGATGACGGCAAGATTCTTGTCCATGGTATGGCAGGGGATGTTCTGGGCTATGCCATGCGGGGTGGCAAGATCCATGTCCGCCAGGATGTTGGTTATCGGGTTGGCATTCATATGAAGGCCTATATGGATAAGGTCCCGGTAATCATCATTGGCGGTAAGGCCGGAGATTTTCTGGGCGAATATATGGCGGGGGGGATCATCATCCTTCTGGGCATAAATAGCATCTATCCGGAACGCCCCATCGCCGGTATTTATCTGGCCACCGGAATGCACGGCGGCACTATTTACATCCGTGGTCAGGTCCCCCGTGAACAATTGGGCAAGGGCATGGAGCCCAGAAAGATAGATGATCAAGACTACGAGCTCCTTGAGGCTCATCTGCGAGAGTATTGTCAGGATTTTAATTTAGATCTAAAAGAGATCCTGAGCGAACCCTTTGAAAAGATACAGCCGGCCACCCATCGGCCTTATGGCAAGCTCTACGCTTACTAGGCAAGAGGAGGGCAAGGGAAAAGATGTCTCGCTATAAAGAGGCCGGGGTGGACATCGAGGCCGCTAATCGTTTGGTGGAAGCTATAAAACCTCTGGCTGCTTCTACCCATCGCCGAGGGGTCCTAAGCCCCCTAGGGGGCTTTGCCGGTCTTTTTGCCCTGGATACCGAAAAATATCAGCAGCCCGTTCTGGTATCTTCCACCGATGGGGTGGGGACCAAGATCAAGGTGGCCATCATGGCCGGCCGTCATGAAACCATCGGCATTGATCTGGTGGCCATGTGTGTCAACGACATCTTGGTCTGTGGGGCCGAGCCCCTTTTCTTTTTAGATTATCTGGCCTGCGGTCATCTGGAACCTCAGGTAGCCATCTCCATTATCGAAGGCATCGCCAAGGGTTGTCAGGCTGCGGGTTGCGCCCTTCTCGGTGGGGAGACGGCAGAATGCCCCGGAATGTATCAACCTGGAGACTATGACCTAGCGGGTTTTGTGGTGGGGGTTGTCGAGAGGGAAAAGATCATCGATGGTTCCGAGATCTCGGTGGGGGATAAGATTATTGGTTTGGCCTCATCAGGGCTTCACAGCAATGGCTTCTCTCTGGTGAGGAAGCTCTTCTTTGAAGAGCTCGGCCTTGGTCCCCAAAGCTTTGTCCCTGAGCTTGGGTGTAACGTGGCCGATGAGCTCCTTAAGCCTACTAGGATCTATGCCGAGCCTGTACTACATCTCCTTAAAGCCTGCCGGATTAGGGGGATTGCCCATATCACCGGTGGTGGCTTCTACGACAATATCTCCCGAGTCCTCCCTCAGAGTACCAAGGCTGTGATCCATAAGGGTTCCTGGAGGATCCCGACAATCTTTAACTTCATCCAGAAAAAAGGCCAAGTTGAAGAAAGGGAGATGTTCAGGATTTTTAACTGCGGCGTCGGGATGACCCTAATCCTGCCCCCAGAAGAAACCGAGGATGCCATCCTCCAGCTCAAGGCCCTTGATGAAGAGGCCTGGGTGATTGGTGAGGTCGTCCAGCGCAGAGATGACGAACCACCGGTTGAGATCCTCTGAAACCTTTCTAGTTAGTGCCTGCCTGCTAGGGGTTTGCTGTCGCTATGACGGCCGGAGCAAAAAGGACCTCCGTCTGGAGGCCCTTTCAAGAAAGCTTCGTTTGGTACCCGTCTGTCCAGAGCAATTAGGTGGCCTCTCCACCCCTCGTTGCCCGGCCGAAATCCAAGGAGGAGATGGTCTGGCGGTACTTCTAAAACGGGCTAAAGTGGTCACCCGGAGCGGAGAAGATGTAACCTCGGCCTTTATCCGAGGAGCCGAGGAAACAGTACGCTTGGCAGAAGTCTTTGGGGCCCGGGGGGCTATTCTCAAGGCCCGAAGCCCTTCTTGTGGCCTTGATCCCCTGGGAGTCACCACGGCTGCCCTCCTAAGGAGGGGCCTTAAAATCTACGAATTTTAGGAGAAAGACCTATGGCCCTTATGGAGATCAGCGTTGTTCCCCTGGGCACGGGTTCAACCAGTCTGGGAGATTATGTGGCCAGGATTGTAAGGCTCCTGGAGGCCGAAGGGGTCCCCTTCAAGTTAACCGACATGGGGACCATCATCGAGGGAGACGTTGGCCTTCTCCTTGAACTGGCCCGCAAGATCCATGAGCTCCCTTTTGAGGAAGGCTGCCAACGGGTCTATACGAGCCTCAGGATCGACGACCGGAGGGACAAGACCGTCCATCTAGATGATAAGATTGCCTCGGTAAGGGAGAGACTCAGCCCATGAAAAAAAGCCTTTTTCTTCTGGCTTTGGCCTTGGGTCTTATTCTTCTGGGGCTTATTCATGGGGAGTACAACGAGGTTCTCCAGAGGGCTACCCGGCTGTGTCTGAGCTGTATCGGAATCGGTTAACCCATGGATCGCTTGCGCTTGCGTGTTCAGCTCCTGATGAGCCTTTTGGCCAATGCCTACTTTGGTTTTCTCTCCACGGGGACCATTTATCTCGGACGCCTCAAAGGGATATGTTTCCCCGGGCTTAACTGTTATTCTTGTCCGGCAGCCCTCTGGGCCTGTCCTTTGGGAAGCCTCCAGGGATTCGCCTCCGAGATCAGGGCCTATGGCCTTAGTCGGCCAGGCTTTTACGTCCTGGGAACAATCCTTCTCTATGGTCTCCTATTCGGACGTTTTGTCTGTGGATGGCTCTGCCCCTTCGGACTCATCCAGGAACTCCTCTGGCGCTTTCCCGGACGCAAGTTCTCCCTGCCCCGATCGGTCTCTTATGGGAAATACGTTGTCCTTCTCCTTTTTGTCTTTTTGTTGCCCGCTCTGATAACTGACCGGTTTGGTTTTGGCCAGGTCTGGTTCTGCAAGTACATCTGCCCAGCAGGAACCATTGAGGCCGGAATCCCTCATGCCCTCTGGAAGGCTGAGATCCGGCAGATGTTGGGACTCCTTTTTCTCAATAAAGTGGTCGTTGCCGTCCTGATTATCATGGGCTCGATCTTCTTCTTTCGCCCTTTCTGCCAGGGGATTTGCCCCTTAGGAGCCCTCTACGGTCTTATTCAGAGACACGGCCTTCTGAGACTTTCCTGGCAGGAGAAGGATTGTCTCTCCTGTGGTATCTGTAGCCGGATCTGCCCTATGGGGCTTAAGATACCGGAGGAACTTGATAGCCCGGATTGCATCCGCTGTCTGCGGTGTCTTGAAGCCTGTCCCACCAAGGTCATCAAGATCGCCCCCCCACCAAGGGGGCCAAAAGAAGGACATGGGCGCCCCTAGAATTCACACCTTGCACATGATTGCCAGCAAGACCCTTGGGGGAGCAGAGCGCTTCTTTCTCCGCCTCGTCGAAGCCCTGGGCGAAAGGCTCCCAAGGCCAGCCGTAGCCTTAAGGAAAGCAAGTGAGGTCATCCCCTTGGTGCCTCCGGGAGTAAGCCTCTATGAGCTCCCCTTCCGGACCGTCTGGGATCCTTTCTCCAGGATGGCGGTCTCCCGACTGATAAACAAGCTCAGACCAGACATTGTCCAGACTTACATGGGCCGGGCTACCAGACTAACGAGGCTTGGAAAAGGTCCACCTGTCCACATCGCCAGGCTTGGTGGATATTATAAACTTGATAGTTTTCGCCATGCTCATGCCTGGGTAGGAAACACCAAAGGAATCTGCGATTATCTTGTCTCGGCCGGCTTTCCGGCCAAACGGGTCTATCTTATCGGAAACTTTATTGATCCTCCCCCGAGACTCGGGCCAGAGGAGCTTAAAAAAATAAAACGAAGGCTCGGCCTTCCTGAAGACGCCTTGGTTCTGGCCACCGCCGGCCGTTTTATAGAGGTCAAGGGGCACCGTTTTCTTCTTGAGGCTTTTAGCAGACTTCCCCGAGAGATCCGAGGCCAGAGGATCTTTCTTCTAATGATTGGAGACGGACCTTTGGTCGCGGCCCTAAAAAGTCTGGCCATTGATCTGGGAATTGAAGGGCGAATTATCTGGACCGGCTGGCAAACCAACCCAGAGGTCTTTCTCCAGCTGGCTGATCTGGTCGTCTTTCCTTCCCTTGAGCCCGAGACCTTAGGCAACGTCATCCTTGAGGCCTGGGCCTTAGAGAAGCCATTGGTGGTTACCAGATTTCGAGGAGCTCTAGAGATCACCAGAGATGGAGACGACGTCTGGCAGGTGCCCTGTGGAGACTCCGAGGCCTTAGCCCAGGGGATCGCCCTGGTTTTAAAGGATGAAACCCTGGCCCAAAGATTGGCCCGTCAAGGACATCAGCGGATAAAAAAGGAATTTTCTCGAAAGATAGTGGTTGACCAGTATCTGGCCCTGTATGAAGAACTCCTTGCTCCCGGAAGGTGGATCTAAATGACCAGGGGTATTTCCATCCTTATGTATCACCAGATTGGTGACTTTGCTCCCATGAAGACCCACCGGGCAACTTATTGTCTGCACCGCCGTTTTGCCGCCCAGATGGCCCTGCTACACCTTTTGAGGTATCGGGTGATAAGCCTTGATGAGGCCCTTAAGGCCCTAAGTGGCCGGGCCCCTTTCCCTAAACGGGCCGTAGTGCTCACCTTTGATGACGGTTATAGAAATTTTTATGAATATGCCTTTCCTATCCTCAAACGTTACCGTTTTCCAGCAACGGTCTACCTGCTCTCAGGCCTGATCGGCCAAAAGGCTGAGTGGTTTGCGGCCGATGGTCGCCCCTGCCCGCCCCTTTTAGATCGGCAAGAGATCCTGACCTTGGCCCAGGAGGGAGTAGAATTCGGCTCCCACGGTATCAGCCATATCAAGCTGGCCGAGGCCGATGACCAACGCCTGCGAGAAGAGGTCTTTAAGAGCAAAAAAGATCTAGAAGAACTCCTCGGCCGACCAGTAAGACATTTTTGCTATCCTTACGGGAATTATGATCTCCGGGCGATAGCGGCAGTAAGGGAGGCCGGCTATCTTTCGGCCGTCACCTGTATCCGGGGAGCAGCTCTTAAGGGGGAAGATCCCTTTCAGCTGCCTCGCAAGGCCATCTCTTATGGAGACAGCCTTATTGGCTTTCTTTGGAAACTTGAGCTTAAAAATAAACGCAAAAGTCCGCCCCTTCAGTCAAAGGTGTAGCCAAACATCTCGATGTCCCGGCGGAAGTGCTTGGCCACCATCTCTGCCGTCTCTGGGGTATAGTACTCCTGATAAGGACGACGATCTTTAGCCTGCCTTTTGTGAGGAAGAGGTGGGGGATTAATTCCGATCCGCCGACAGACCTCGCGAAAATCCTCCTCTAGGCGTTCATAGCGGCCGATAAAATCAACGATCACGTTGCCGTGAAGATCAATGAGATAGTCTGACTGGAGCTGAATAGAGGTATCAATGATGTAGTGATAGGGCCGCCGGACGTCAAACTTCCAGCGCAAAAAGGCCTCAAAATTGTTTATCCCCTTGAGTAGATGAGGCCTCTCCCGGCGGATGTGGTGGTAGGAACTTACCTGCAGATCCCAAGGATTGCGGACAAAGGCAAATTTAAAAAGGCGGTCAAAAAGCTCCCGGGGAAGCATCTCCTGGGCAGCAATGGCCTTGGCGTGTCTGGGGAACTTGACCCCCAGACGATGACCGCTCAGGTGGCTTATTCGGCTACAAATAAAATAGAGAATCCGGTATGGATCTCTCCAAACATAGCGGTTTAAGGCCGAACGAATACTTGTTCCACCGGTTTTGGCAATGTGGATAAAAAGAAAATTATAGCGCCAAGAAAGCAGCATCACTCCTCTCCCAGAAGGATTTGGAGGTATCTTCGGGCACTGTAGCCCTGATGATATTCCCTGACCGCCTCTTTAAGGATCTCAGGAGGTAGGGGATTTTTAAGGGTCTTTACCATTGCTTGGCTTAAGGTCTCAACATCCCCCATGGGGACCAACTCTCCGTAACGCCCTCCGGCCAGAATCTCCCGCGGTCCGCTGGGACAATCTGTAGCCACCGAGGGGATACCCAGGGCCAAGGCCTCGGTCAAGACATTGGGAGAGCCCTCCCAGATTGAAGAAAGCACAAAGAGATCGGCCCGACTCATATAGGCATAGGGGTTAGTCACAAAACCTGGAAGATCAACCCGCCCCTCAAGCCCCAAGGATTCAACCAGGGCCTCCAGGGCCTTCCGCTCTTCCCCTTCTCCGATGATGATCAGCCGAGAAGGAATCTCCCGACAGAGCCTGGCAAAGGCCTTAATAAGAGTGGGAAAATCCTTTTGGCGAGTAAGCCTTCCGGCAGCAAGCACCACAGGGACCCTCTTGGCCTTGAGCCAGGGGTGTTCCACCGCCTCCTGGGCCAGGGCATAAAGACGGGGGGTAATGACCGGATTAGCCACTACCTTAAGCTTTGCTTCAGGAAGTCGGCTCAAACGGGCCAGATCCTCGGCTACCCCCGTGGAGACCGCGACCACGGCATCGGCCCGAGGATAGGTAAGCCGCATACCCAAAGACCACCACCAAAGACGCCAGGGGCTCTTATCCCTCAGGGCGGCCGAGGTTGTAGTCCCCATCCTCAAGACCACCCGCAGAGGTACCCGGGAAAGGATCCTGGCGGCTACAGCCACCTGGTTGGCCCTGTTTTTAGCAGAAAGCAAGGCCGCGGGCCGGGCCATCTGTAGATAATGGGCTAGAGGTAAAAGACAGGCATAAGTGTGCTCTGGGCCAAGCTTTATAAGCCTCACTCCAGGGGGAAGTTCGCGGAGATACTCGCTTCGGGCCTTGATCGCCAAGACATCTACTCGGCAGCCAAGATCGACCAGCCCCCCAGCAAGATTAACTAGCATCCTCTCTACTCCCCCCCGACCGGAAAAAGAGGCAAAGATGGCGATCAGAGGAGATCCCTTATCCTTTTTAAAGGCCATGGATGTCTCCCTCGCCCTCTTGGATCTTTCCCGGGCTTTTAGAATCTGTGCCTCGGCCTTTAAGAACCTTGGAATAAACTTGAAGGTTTCCCTTGATCATCCTGGCAAGGGAGAATTTCTCCCGGGCAATACGTCTTCCCTCTTCTCCCATTTTCTTTCTTACTTCAGGCCTGAGGATAAGGGCCAAAAGGGCCTCCTTCAAGGCGCAGACATCACCAGGGGGCACAAGGAGGCCATTTACTCTGTGTTGGACGATCTCCGGGACTCCCCCCACCCGACTGGCCACTATCGGGACCCCGGCAGCAGCCGCCTGGATAAGGGAGACCCCCAGCCCCTCCATCGTGGCTGGGTGGACCAGGAGGTCCAGACAGGGAAGGAGACGGGGCAGATCTTCCCTGAAGCCGGCCAAGATAAAATAGGGGCCAAGACCAGCCTCATTTATCAGGGAGCGAATCTTTCCCTCAAGGGGGCCCTGACCCAAAAGGACAAAGCGAATCCTTTTCTCCTTGAGGACCAGTTCCTTGGCGGCCTCAACCAGAAAACGATGCCCCTTGCGGGGTATGAATTGGGCCACCATTCCGATGAGCAGCGTTGCTGGCTCAAGGCCGAATTCCTTCTCAAACTGGCCCCGATTACCAGGACCGGCATAACAATCGACCTCAATCGCACTATGAACACAAGTTATCCGCTCTGGCGGAATCCCCTCAGAGATAAGAACATCCCTTATCCCTTGAGAAATAGTGACCACATGGTCAAAAGAGTTATAGCGCCACCTGGCCAGCCAAGCTGGCTCCGGATTATCTACCCGACGGGTGATAACCGCCTTTATCCCGGTTATCCTGGCGGCCAAGGCTCCCCAGAAATCGGCCCCACGACGGCTGTGGACATGGAGAATATCCGGCCTTTGGCGACGAATAAGCCTTAAAAGATGCCCCAGAAGTCGGGGATCAGGCTCACCGAGGCTTGAAATCGGGCTAATCCGAGCCCATTTCCCGGAGGCTTTCTCAATCCCACTGCCCTGCTCACAGACGAGGATATTCTGATGCCCAAGACCAGAAAGCCCTCTTAGAAGATAAAAGACCTGGAGGGCCCCACCGTAAAGGTTCCGCCCCATCTCCACGTGGATGATCTTAAGCCTCGACTTCATGACCTTTAAGGAATTCAGCGACCAGGCTTAGGATCTCCTCTACCTGGATGTCCCTCATACATAGATACTGGTGGCCACAGGTAACCTTGCGGCGGCATGGAGAGCAAGGCCGCGGTTTGTAGACAATACGGACCTCAGAAGAAGGTGGCTCGAGATAAGGCCTTGTGGCCCCAAAAAGGGCTATAGTTGGGCGCCGCAGGGCCACTCCCATATGGGTAAGACCAGTATCGACTCCGATGACTACCCGGGCCCGGGCCACCACGGCAGCACTTTCTATAAGGGACATTTCCCCCACAAGGTTGACCACCCAGGCCGGAAGCTCTCTGGCAAGCCTTCTTTCTCCCGGGCCGCCGAGGATGACCACTGGCAGAGAAAATCTCCTTTTGATGCCTTCGGCCAAGTCCTGCCAACGTTCAAAGAACCAGTGTTTCTGGGGCCTGGTGGTAAATGGACAGAAGAGCACAAAGTTGTCTTTAAGCCCAAAGGCAGCCAAAGTCTCCCCAACTCGCTCTTTTGCCCCTTTGGGGATATGTATAGAGGGACGGAAAGGTCCGGGATCGATTCCTAAAGCCTTTAGAAGATAAAAGTATTCAGAACCCATTCGGTGATTTTGAGGCCCCCGAGAGATGATCTTAGTCATCAAGAAGTCCCCCGGCTCTTTGGATCCAAAACCTATCCGCTCCCTGGCCCCGGAGAGATAGGCCAGGAGTCGTCCCCGGAGAAGACCGGTGGTCTCCAGGGCAAGATCATAGCCCCGGTCTTTAAGAGGCTGGGAAAAGTCTTTTATGGCCTTGAAGAGAGTCGCAAATCTTCCGGACTTAAGAAGAGCAAGCCACTTTCCCTTAGGCCAGACAATCACCTCATCTAGATCCGGATGGTGGCGGATAAGCTCGGCCAAATGGGGCTCAATAACCCAGGAGACCTTTGCCCCCGGCCAGGCCCGTTTTATGGCCGCCAGGAGGGGAGAGGCCATGACCACGTCACCAATAGCGCTCGGTCTGATAATGATAATTCTCATAAGGCAAAATAATTAACCAAAGTGATCTCCAAGATACAGCACAGGAAGGGCTCTAAAAAGAGAATAAAAATTTCAGAAGGTTACATACCGGCTAGCTTTATCAAGGAGCCTCCTCTGGCGGCTGAGGCCCTCCAAGCTCCTCAAACGGGCCTTCCGCCTTAATTTAAGGATTCGATCAACCAAGGTAGGCCCCAGGCCTGGCACCCTGAGGAGCTCTGTCCTTGAGGCCCGATTTACATTGACCGGGAAGAAGGATGGATTCTCCCGGGCCCAGGCCTCTTTGGGATCCATCTCCAGGGGCAGAAAACCGTCCTTGAGGGGAATCTCCTTTACAGTAAAACCATATTGGCGGACCAAGAAGTCTACTTGGTAGAGTCGGTGTTCTCTGGTCAGAAGATCGACTTTTGGGGCCAAGGTCTCACCGGGAAGCCCGGGGCGACCAGCCCCAGGCTGATAGGCCGAAAAATAGACCCGGTTGAGCCCCAGACGCCGATAAAGGGCCTCAAGATAGAGAAGGATTTCCCGGTCGCTCTCTCCAGCAGCCCCAACGACAAACTGGGTCGTCTGGGATAGACGGCGCCCCCGATCTTTTAGCCTCTCTTTGAGGTTGGCAATGTACTTGAGGGGTTCAACTATATCTCTAAAATAATCCTTTGTTTTTGAAAGCCGACGAAAGTTCTCCCGACCTGCGGTCTCCAGGTTTATGGAGACAGCATTGGCCAACATAGCGGCCTCTTCAATGGCTGCCCGAGAGGCCCCGGGGATGACCTTCAGGTGGAGATAGCCGCGATAGCCCTCCCGAAAACGCAAAAGTCTCCCTACCCGATTCAAAAGCTCCATGGTGGTGTCCGGATCGTGGATAACCCCAGAGCTGATAAAGATACCGTTTACCCAACCGCGACGATAATAATCCATAAAGATCCTTACCGTCTCTTCCGGACTCAGACTCACCCGACGGAAGTCTCTTTCGGCCCGCAGAGGGCAATAAGCACAATCCCCCAGGCAGACATTGGAGATCAGGGTCTTAAAGAGGGTCATCCGCCGACCATTGGGAAGGGTTATGGGATAGATCCAGCGATTGTCCGGCCCCCTGCGGCGCCCCCGGCCATCCGGCCCTCGATGACATGAGCCCGCAAGATCAAACTTTGAGGCCTCGGCCAGAATTTTGAGCCTTTCCTCAAGCCCGGGACGCCGGATAATTGCCAGCAACGGCCTCCGGGCAACCCGCCTTTGGTCAAAGACTTGATTTCTCAATACCACCGAACAATCCTCTCAAGAGTCTGCCTGGTCTTTGGTCGCGGCTCCTTGCGACGATAACCAAAGGCTACCATGTAGGCCACGGCCATCTTCTCGATATCTATGCCAAAGTTATCCCTCAGGACCTGGTTTACCTTTTCCGGATTGAAGCCCTCCATGGGGCAAGAATCTATACCAATCATGGCTGTAGCCGTCATCATGTTGGCCATAGCGATGTAGGTCTGTTTGCAGGCCCAATCAAACAGGGCTCGTTCGTTCTCCAAAAGGCGGAAGTCCTCCTCCTGAAACTCCCGATATTTCTGACGCTTAAGCTCCCTGAGCTCTGGAGGCAGTTTTTGGACCTCTCTCATCATGTAATCTATATAGTCGCTGTCATAACGCATAAAAAACTCCCTACGGGCCAAGCAGACCACCAGATGGCTACAGGTCGGTATCTGCTGCTCACCACCCCAAGTAAAATCCAAAAGTCTTCTCCGAAGCCCAGAATCCTGGACAACTAGAAACACCCAGGGCTCAAAGCCAAAGGAGCTAGGGGAAAGACGGGCAGCCTCAAGGATAAACTCAAAGTCTTCTTCAGGGATCTTCCTTTCTGGATCAAAATCCTTACAGGCATGGCGAAACCAAAAAGCCTTAAGCACCAAGTCTTTGACTTCTTTAGGGTTCATGATTCACCTCCTAGGGAGCCTGGATGGCCGGCTCTTTAAAAAGTTTTTTAAGAATCATTATTAGCCAAAGATCTTTTCTTGCCCAAACAAAAATTGTAAGTTCGAAAGGCTTAGGTTATTAATTATTGCTCTGACTGGAGAGCCGATGGAGAATCTCATCCCCCTTGAGACTTTTATCCATATCGGGGAGAGGATCATTCTTCTCCTCTGGGCCTTGGGCCTTGTTGCTGGCGGTTGGGGTCTGATCAACCTCTTTCGTCCCTTCCAGGAAAGGGCCTCTTGGTTCTTGCTCTTGGCCATTGATTTCATCTTTTTGATAGGATTCCTCTGGTTTTGCTGGTTCCACTACCAGATCTATGTCCATCTACCCTTGGAACTTCCAGAGGAGTTAGCGCGCTGGCTCAACCACTACTTAGAGTCCCTAAACCAAAAGTCATACTATGGTCTGCCCCTTTATGACCCCAAGGCTCCCCCCCGCTATCTCCTACCCCTCTGGATTGAGAAGGAAAAATATTACTTTTGGTTCATGTGTTACGGCCTTATGGCCCTTTATGCTTACAGGCGCCTTACTGACCATCGTTTTCGGGGGGCCCTTCTCTTGGGATTGGCCATCCAGATAGGGATACTTAAGGTCTTTGTGGATCCCTTTGCTCACCCCCTGCCCCGTTTTTTTGAAGAAGTCTCACCCTGGTTCAATGAGTCCCTGGCCCCTGTAGCTAAGCTAGGGCTCTTTATGAAG
>NZ_JBPMLP010000003.1:0-28987 GCF_054026695.1 Thermosulfuriphilus sp. | reverse complement strand
GAATCTCAGAACTTTTTAAAAACCAAACCCTATTTTCCATAAAAACGAGGCCATCTTAGCATTTTATTAATCTCAGTCAAACAAAAAGTGAGCGATAGCTTATCTAGTTAAGATGCAAGAAAAGATAATCCAGACCAAAGTTTCTGTAATTTCAACAGTAGCTCCCAGAAGGTCTCCAGTTATTCCTCGAAGGCGAAACCAAAAATATCCCCCCAGAGTCAACCAAAGAAGAAAGGAAGCAATCATAATTAGAAAAATCTCCTTAACTGACAGAAGAAGGGCCAAAAGGCCCAGCCCCAAGACAAGATCGCTTAAGGCCACCGCTGGGCCAGTCTTTCTGACCATGGTCTCGGCAAGGCCCTGGTTTCGGGCATAGGGAAGGATGGCCGCAAGGACTGCCGGGGCTATTCGGGCGACAACAGGGGCAGAGATCAAGGGTTTAAAGGCCTCGGCGTCAACAATAACCTTTAAGGCCGCGAACTTAGCCAATATAGTCAAGACCACAGCAGCCACTCCCATGGCTCCGGTGCGACTGTCCTTCATAATCTCAAGGCTCCGAGAACGGTCAACATTGGCCATAAGGCCGTCGGCACTGTCGGCCAAACCGTCCAGGTGGAACCCCCGGGTAAGAACAAACAGGACCACCAGAATGATAGCTGCCAAGGGATCCGGAGGGATAAAATGAGAAAGGAGCCAGGCTCCCCCAGCAACAATAACTCCTAAAAGGCCTCCTACTAGTGGAAAGAGGGCCTGAGACCAGATAATTTCTGAGCTTTTGGGGGAGAGATCCTTTTTGAGGCAAAAGATGGTCAGAAACTGGAGGGCAAAAAGGAGGCTCTTCATGGCCCCATATCTTCGGCCTCACTTCCAGGCGAGACTCCGGCTCCAGAAAAGGTAGCCATCTCTCGGTAAATCTTGACTCCAGCCTCAATAAGCCCCATAGCCAAGGCAGCTCCGGTGCCTTCACCAAGGCGAAGGTTAAGGTCCAGAATGGGGGTAAGTCCCATTCGAGTAAGTTGGATTCGGTGCCCCTGCTCCACGGAACAATGGCCAGCATAGAGATACTGAGCCACTGTTGGAGCCATCTCATAGGCCAGAAGGGCTCCGGCAGAACTGATAAAGCCATCGATGACTACTGGGCAACCAAGGGCGGCGGCCCCCAGGACAAAACCGCAGATCCCCCCGATCTCAAATCCTCCTACCTTGGCCAGAACATCGATCGGATCAGTGGGATCCGGACGATTAAGGGCAATGCCAGCCCGGATGACCTCGACCTTTTTTCTCCAAGCCGGCTGGTCAATACCTGTCCCCCGGCCAGTAACTGTCTCTGGAGCTTCTGAACAGATGACAGCAGTAATGGCGCTGGCTGGGGTGGTATTGGCAATACCCATCTCGCCGGTTCCCAGAAGCCTAAAACCAGAGGCAACCATCTCTTGGGCTACCTTTATTCCCGTCTCTATGGCTGTTATCGCCTGCTCCCTGGTCATGGCCGGACCTTTGGTAAAATTGGCCGTTCCCCAGCCGACCTTGCGTACTAAAAGCCCAGGAATGTCGGCTAGATCGTGATC
Source organism: Thermosulfuriphilus sp. (assembly GCF_054026695.1). Classification (NCBI taxonomy): domain Bacteria; kingdom Pseudomonadati; phylum Thermodesulfobacteriota; class Thermodesulfobacteria; order Thermodesulfobacteriales; family Thermodesulfobacteriaceae; genus Thermosulfuriphilus; species Thermosulfuriphilus sp. The sequence goes on along the minus strand of NZ_JBPMLP010000003.1, from coordinate 27,419 downwards.
AACCCCCATGTCAATCACCTTAACCTCAGCCCCTACATGGCGGGCCAGGACGTTGATCCCCGCTCCGCCTAAAAGAAAGTTTCTAACCATCTGATAGGTGACCTCCTTAGGAAAGGCACTCACCCCTTCCTCGGCCACTCCATGATCTCCGGCAAAGACGCAGACCACCTTGCGGGGATAGCGGGGGTTGAGATCGCCAACTATAGCGCAGTAGCGTCGGGCGAATTCTTCAAGTCGTCCTAAACTGCCTCGAGGTTTAGTAAGATTGTCAAGGTGTTCCTGGGCCCTTCGGCCCAAGATCTCATCTATGGGCTGAATTGACTTGACGGTTTTGTCAAGAAGCCTCATCTCTACCTCCCTTAATCCACAAAGGAATCCCAGCAATCACCAGGATTACTTGGTCTGACATCTTAGCAAGCTGCTGGTTGAGATATCCTAAGGCTTGCTGCCAACGTCTTGTCTCTGGCTCCGGGCTTATTCCGCCAAGGCCAGTCTCATCGGAAACCACTATCAAGGGAATAGGCAAAGAGATTAATTCTTCTAGAAATTCATTTATGTATTTATTGTAATCTTTCTTTTTAGCAAATAAATTTGCCAGCCAAATCCCAAGACCATCTATAAGGCCTAATCCTGAACGATAGGCCCTGAGCCCTCTTAGGGTCTCGGCAAGCTCCAGTGGAGCCTCAATAGTGAGCCAGCTTTGGCCTCTTTCTGCCTTGTGGCGGGCAATCTTCTCGGCCATCTCCTGATCAAAGGGCTCGGCAGTAGCGATATAGATCTTAGGTGCCGAGAAGGGCTGGGCCAAAGAGAGGGCAAAGGCCGTCTTACCAGAAGAAAGACCTCCTAGAATCAGGGTCAGGGGCACGGTTTGCCTCAGAAAAGTCGTTTTTTAATAAAGATAGCTACCACCACCGTCGAAAGTGCAAATGCAAATCCCATAACAATAGCAAAAGCATAGGGAGAGTCCTGGAGGGGAAGCTGAACATTCATTCCATAGATGCTGGCCACCAGATTGGGGAACATAAGAACGATGGTCACCGCTGTCAGGAATTTCATAACAATATTGAGATTATTGGAGATAACCGAGGCATAGGCGTCCATGGTGCCGGAGAGAATATCGCTAAAGATCTTGGCCATCTCAATGGCCTGACGATTTTCGATCTGAGCGTCTTCTAGGAGTTCAAGGTCCTCGTCGGTGAGCCGAAGAAAGCGCCCACTCTGAAGCCTGGTCATTACCAAATCATTGGAGCGCAATGAAGTGTTAAAGTAGACTAGGCTTTTCTCGAGGTTTAAGAGTTTTATTAACTCTTTGTTGCGCATGGAGCGATGTAGTTCCTGTTCGTACTCATTTATCAACTTGTCTATTAATCGTAGATACCGAAGATAGAGGCCAGCCACCTTAAGGAAAAAGGCAAAGACAAACTGGGCTGCATTCTGGATAGGGATCCGATGGCGTCCAGAAAGCATTTCTTCAAAGACCGGAGATTCCTTAAGACAGACCGTGACGAAGGCCTCCTCTGTAAGGATGATTCCGATGGGAATGGTTTCATAACGGACCACGTCGTTCTCCATGCGGGCATCGGGGACCTTGATAATAATCAAGACCTGATCCTCTTCCACTTCTACTCGAGAAGTCTCCTCTTCATCCAGGGGGTAGCGTAGAAATTCGGGAAGGACTTTAAGCTCTTTTTGGACAAAGAGAAGTTCGTCTTCAGAAGGAGAGACCAAATTGACCCAACAACCCCTCTCTAGGGCCTGAATGGGCCTTATTTCTCCATCTACAACCTGATAAAGGCGAAGCACTCCCGCTCTCTTTGTCCACTTTTTGAACTCCGCTTCTTTAAAAGCCGTGTGATCCTTTACCACGGTGGTCCTGGGTGGTCAAGGAAACCATTTAAAAGGGGGCTAGGAGGTCTTGTTTAAGCGGCCTTTTATGTTTAACAAAAGAACTTTTGGTCTCTTTTGGATGATTCTGGAGATGTATAGTTTAATATTGCTTGACTTTATGTTTTTTTTCCTTCAGTCTTGATTTAGGGGAGGTTTTTTGATGGGGGCTAGAATCTATGGAGGTGGGAAATGGCTTCAAAGGCATCCGTCCAGGTGTCCCCATCTCAAAGAGCGGCCCTTCTTTTCTCTCGTTTGGCCTCACGACTTAGATTCTCTAGCCACAGTCGTCTCCTTTTAAGACAGGTGCTCAAAGAGGTAGAGGCTGTCAATCTGGAACTTGAGGCCCTTCTACGATACTCTCATCCGATCTTCAGCCCTGAGGTCAAGAGCTGTCTTAGAATAAGCAGGATAATCAAGGCTGGCCTTGAGGGTCTGAGTGGTCTGGCTAGAAGGCGAGGGTTGTTATTCTCTTGTAGCCTGGAGGCTGACCCCTTAGTCCATGTAAATGAGGAAGATCTCTCGCGGGCCTTTTTAGGAATCCTTCTGGCCACTGTCGAAAGATCACCCGGGGCCCCTGTATGGATTCAGGTTAGCCAAAAAGGAACCATGGCCATCATAGCTATTTCTGCCCACAGGAGTCCCTTTGTCTGCCTTGAAGAAGGAGGGATAAGGCCGCCAATTTTCTGCCCTTTGGGCCCAAGCTATCAGGGGCTGGTGAACTATGCCGAACGGATCATCAGGGCCCATCGAGGCTATCTCTCCTCGGTGAGGGGGCCTCATGGGGATGTTTCTTATCTTCTGTGTCTTCCCCTGGGGGGCCCTCTATCTTTAAAAGGCCCCCGAGATTTGGCCCCTTAGTCGTAGAAGAAAACCGGTTCAACAAGCTTTACTCCACCCTCAGTGATGACCGAGACGGCTTTATCTAAGTCTCCATCAGGGACCTTAAAGATGAGGATGGCCCGATCGGAATTGCCCACAAAGGCATAGGTGTAATCAATATTAATGTCGGCTCCAGCCAAAAGTCGAACCACTTCGTAGAAGGAACCTGGTCGATCTTCTACTTCTACGGCAAAGACCTCCTGCTGTTTAACAGTAAAACCAGAAGAAGAAAGAAGGCTTTTGGCCTTCTCTGGGTTGTTGACCACTAGACGGAGAATACCGAATTCAGCACTTTCAGCCAAAGAGAGGGCCCGGATGTTGACAGCAGCCCGGTAGAGGACCTCAGTGACCTCAAGGAGTCGGCCTTTACGGTTTTCTAAAAAGATGGAGAGTTGCTTAATAGTGTAACGACTACGGAGATCAGACATATTGCCTCCTGACTTTATTTTTGGACAAGTTCTCGACGGTCGACGATCCTTTTGGCCTTACCCATACTTCTCTCTAGGGTCTTGGGCTCCACCAGCTTCACCTTGGCATTAATGTAAAGGTTGTTAAGGAGCTCCTGTTCAAGACGGCGCCTTAACTCTTCAAGGCCTCCTACAGCGTCAGTAAAGACACTTTCGTCTACTTCCACCCAGACTTCAAGCTTGTCAAGGACCCCCTTCTTATCCAAAACGATTACATAGTTTGGAGTCACGCCTTCTGTCTGGGTGAGGACGTGTTCTACTTGGGAGGGGAAGACATTTACTCCATTTACGATAAGCATATCGTCGGTGCGACCTTTGATGGTCTCCATGCGAACAATGGTCCGCCCGCAAGGGCAAGGAGCGTAATAGAGGCGAGAGATGTCTTTGGTACGATAGCGCAGAAGAGGCAAGGCCTGTTTGGTAACCGGGGTAATAACCAGCTCACCCTCTTCCCCCTCAGGCAGAACCTCTCCTGTCTCCGGATCGATAATCTCCGGGATAAAATGATCCTCAAAGACGTGCAACCCCCCATGGGGACAGGAAGCCGCCACCCCGGGGCCTATGATCTCAGATAGTCCGTAGGCCTCCACATAGTGGATCCCCCAGGCTTGGCGGACGGCTTGACGTAAACCTTCTGAAGCCGGCTCTGCCCCAAAGAATCCTACCCGGAGTCGGAAATCTTTCCTTATGTCGTAGCCTTCGTCTTTGGCTACTTCGGCCAGATGAAGGGCAAAAGAAGGGGTAGAGCAGAGAACCGTGGCCCCGAAGTCTTTCATAAGCATTAGCTGGCGTTTAGTGAACCCTCCACTTGAGGGGACTACGGCTGCCCCGATCCGTTCAGCTCCGTAATGAAACCCAAGGCCTCCGGTAAAAAGGCCATAGCCATAGGCATTATGGACGACATCTGCAGCCGTCACCCCGCCCATGGCGAGACTCCGGGCCATGACCTCCGTCCAGACTTCCATATCGTGGGCGGTGTAGCCAACAACTGTAGGTTTGCCGGTGGTCCCGGATGAAGAATGAATGCGAACAACCTGTTCCATGGGAACGGCAAAAAGGCCAAAAGGATAATGATCCCTGAGGTCTTGTTTGAGGGTGAAGGGAAGGCGGCAGAGGTCAACAACTGACTTGATGTCTTCCGGTTTTACCCCGGCCTCGTCTAATTTGAGCCGATAAAAGGGGACCAGATGGTAGACTCGCTCCACAGTCTCTCGCAATCTTCGGGCTTGAAGGGCCTCAAGCTCTTCCCTGGTCATAGTCTCTGCCTGGCTACGAATCATAATCCTTCCTCCCGACAGGGTTTTTGGGCCTTTAACTTTAATTATCAATCCATGTCAACTAGTTCTTCCTCCAAGGCCTTAAGAAAACGGTCGTTAGTTGAGGGATCCTTGAGAGAGAAACGGAAGTAATGATCATCTAAACCAACAAAGTTACCACAAGGCCTAACAAGAAATCCACGTCGCAGAAGTCGATTATAAAGTTCCTTGACCTTGGGGAATCTAAGACGACAGAGGATGAAGGTTGTCGTTGACTCCAGGAACCAAAGTCCCTTAATTTCTCGAAGCCGTTGGTAGATGCGTTCCTTTTCCCTATAGAGATAAGACCTGGTTTCATCTTCAAAGATTTTCTGCTCAAGGAGATAGATCCCGACCTCAGCCCCCAGGGTCCCCACCCACCAAGGGCGAACATGGGGTTTGAGCTGAGGAGAGATGGCCATTGGGGCCAAAAGACAGCCCAGCCTCAGGCCCGGAATAGCATAGATTTTTGAAAAAGATCGCAAGACAATGATATTTTCCTGAAGTCCTCCGTAGGCCAAAGAGTCCTCATCTCCGGAAGCAAAGGGAAGATATGATTCATCAACTACCAGGATTCCCTGCCCTTTTAAGGTTTCAGCAAGGTTTAAGATCTGCTCCCTCTTAAGAAGGCCCCCAGTGGGATTGTTGGGATTGCAGAGAAAATATAGCCTTTTTGAGGACCCTTGAGGCAGGCAAAGCTTCGGCCAGGCCTCAGGGGCCTGGGGCATAAGATAGATGACCTTAATCCCCCAGATGGCTGCTGCATCGGCATAATCGGCATAGGTGGGACCAAAAATGACCACTTCTTTGGGCCTAAAGATAGCCGGCAAGAGATATATCCAATCAGTGGTCCCAGGGGCCGGAAAGACTTCTTCGACTCTCAACTTGAGGCGTCTGGCTATGGCCCTCCTTAGAGAAAGAAGGTCTGGTTCGGGAAGCCGGCTGATGAGATCGAGATTTTGTGCCAAAAATTCAAAAAGCCCCTTCGGGGGCCCTAAAGGATTAATATTGCCAGAAAGATCAATGAGTTTTTGGGGATCGATGCCAGCCTCTTTGGCTGCTCTGTATATGTCGCCACCGTGACCTTTAAGCATCTTCAGGGCCAATCATTGCGGTAAAGTAGGTCTTTAACCGAGGTCTTGTAAGGGGCATTTACCACTCTTACCAAGCAAAGACCATCCTCAATGTAATCAATCAGGTTAAGACAGCCATAGTCCTGCTGGAGACGGAAAATATTCTTGAGGGGAAGCCCTAAAGCCTCAGCAAGAATGACGCGATTTACTCCCCCGTGGGCGAAGAGGGCCAAAAGCTCTCCAGGATAGGTAGCTAAGAGCTCCTCCAAGGCCTTCATTACCCGGTCTCTTAGTTCTAGAAGGCTCTCGCCCCCAGGGGGTCGATGGTTAAGTGGATCCTGAAAGCGTTTTTCAAGCTCCCCGGGCCAGCCCTTTTCGATTTCTTCCCAGCTGAGTCCAGACCAGGTCCCAAAATTAATCTCCCGGAAACCGCAGTCCACCAGGTGAGGGATTCCTCCTGTGTGGGCCAAAAGATTAGCCCCGTAAGTAGTCCGTGAGAGGTCACTGCTGGCCACACAACAAATAGGAAGCCCCGCAAGCCCCCGGACAATCGTTTCCATCTTTATTCGTCCTTTATCTGAAAGAGGAACATCATTTTGGCTGTGAAAGACCTTTGGCTTAGGGCTTTCCAGTTCTCCGTGGCGGATAAGTATCAATCTCGTTGTCTTCATTTATTACAACTCGGTCAGAAAACTCAGGGGCTCCTCACCCAAGGCGGTCTCAAGGTCTTCAAGTCGATCGATGAACCTTCGGCCGTCGATCTCTTGGCGATAGAGGCGTCCAATTGCCGGACGAACCACGTGGTCATGTTCAGGGGGAACAGCCAGTTCTGGAATTGGATGACAGGAGAGGAGATGATCAGGAATGATTTGCCCTTCTCCCCTCTCCCAGGCCTCAAGAAAGAGAATTACATCGATCATGTTTCCATAAAGGCCTCCGAGATCAATATATTCCAGAACCTGAAGAAGGGCCGTATTGAGGGTAAAGAGGTGAGGTGGTATCAGGGCCTCTCCTTTTTCCGGACAGGGGACTTTAGAGATAAGACTCCGGCAAGCAAAGGGCCGAAATTCATAAATCGGGCAGAGATCGTCTTCAAGAAGGGGGCAGTCCCCAGGGGTGTGTCCTTCTTCGGTCGGAGGTTCCTGACCTTGCAGACATATCTTGGCCAACTCGTTAGTGGTTACTGCTGGTCGGTACCGGGGCCGAGAGGAGGCTCTTTTTACACGTTCAAGGAGATCAAGGCGCCCTTTTTCTTTGAGGCCTTTCAAGAGATAAAAGGCCTCGGTGCTGGTGAGAGTGACGTTGTGGGTGCAACAGGCGGCACATTTCGGCCTGCAGGCTAACTCCACCTTGGAGAGGATCTGTTCGTAGTAATCATAAAGGCTCTTAAGGAGGCGCTCCTTTTCCTCTTGGGCAAAACCAATCTTAACAGGTCTTAAGCCTATGCCGATCATAGGATCTCCTATACGATATTTTTTCATGAGACGGGGCCATTTTAGCCCTCTTCGTTAAACAAGGCCAAGATGTCTCGGGCCTGTTGGGCCACCCCACGGCGGCCTCTTTTTTCGGCTCCGGCAATAAAAATAGCTGCTTTTTGGGAAGCTTCTCGGGCTACAGCCATCTTCATCTCAGAGGTGAGATGGGGTAGCCGATAGATCTTAGCCAGGGCCTTAAGACGATAAAAATCAAGGCCAAACCTTCTAGAGAGCTGGTCCTCGTGGCCTCCCCTTTTGATGACCAAGGGATGCTTTATAAGATAGACCGGAAAGCGCGAGGTTATTCTTAGCCAGAGATCGTAATCCTCACAGACGGGAAGGTCTTCATCAAAACCACCGACAAGACTAAATAGCTCCCGTCTCATGGCCACTGCAGAAGGGCTAATTAAACACAACTTAAGGGATTCGTAAAACATAAAGCCATCAGGTTTACGATGTTTTTTCCTGGGGTTTACCCGTTTGCCCCGGCGAAACCAGATTTCTTCAGTCTGGCAGATGAGAGCCGAGGGATGGGCCGAGAAGAAGGCTACCTGGTAAAAAAGCTTGTCCGGAAGCCAAAGATCATCACTATCAAGGAAGGCGATGATCTCCCCTCTGCTGGCCTGAACCCCTTGATTTCGGGCCCGGCTGACCCCCTGGTGGGGAATCCGAATATATCTAAGGGGATACTCCCTAAGAAGTTCTTCGGTACCGTCGGTTGAGCCATCATCAACCACAATGAGTTCCAGAGGGCGATAGGTTTGAGAAAGGACACTTTTGACAGCTTCCCCAACAAGGGACCGTCGATTGTAAGTAGGGATGATGACTGATACGAGAGGTCTGGCCATGATCTACTCGTAGCGAAGGGCCTTGATGGGATCAAGGTAGGCGGCCTTGCGGGCTGGATATAAGCCGAAGAAGAGGCCTACAGCGCTTGAAAACAACGCCGCCAAGATCACCGCCCACCAAGAGATATAGATTGGCCAGCCGGTAAAGAGGCGGAGCAATTCGGCCCCAACTATCCCTAGAACAATACCCACTGTCCCACCGACCAGACAAAGGGCCACTGACTCCAAGAGAAACTGGCCCAGAATGTCTCTGGGCCTGGCCCCTACGGCCATCCTTATGCCGATCTCCCTGGTCCGTTCTGTTACGGAGACAAGCATAATGTTCATGATCCCAATGCCCCCGACTACTAGGGAGATAAGGGCGATTGATCCCATAAGTAGGGCCATAAGATTGGCTGAACGCTGGGCCAAGGAAAGCATCTCCGAAAGATTGCGGATGGTAAAGTCGTCTTCGGCCTCTGGAGAAAGGCGATGGGTCTGACGGAGGACGGAGGCGATCTCCTTTTGGGCCTGAGAGAGAAGCTCTAGAGATCGGGCCTGAACGAGGATGGCCTGGACTTGACCAGGGATCTTGGGGCCAAGGATCCTTCTCTGAGCCATGCTAATGGGTACGTAGATCCGATCATCCTGATCATCTCCTCGGGGTGAGGCCCCCTTTTCTTCAAGGATACCGATTACCTTAAAGGGGATCCTGTTTATACGGATGATCTTCCCTAGGGGATCTTCAGCCCCAAAGAGTTCTCGAACAACAGTCATTCCCAAAACGGCTACCTTGGCTCCGGAGCGGACCTCTGCCTCGGAGAAAAAGCGCCCAGAGAAGAGTTGCCAGTTGCGGATGGGAAACATCTCTGGCCAGCAACCATTAAGGGCTGTCGTCCAGTTGGCCCGCCGATAAATTACCTGGACAGCGCTTCCCCAGAAGGGGCTCACCCTAACCACCGATGGACACCTCTGTCTGATGGCCAGGGCATCCTGGACAGTTAAGGAGCGACCGGAGCCGAGCCCCAACCGAACCCCGGATGAGGTGGCCGTTCCTGGAAGGACCAGAATGATGTTTGAGCCAATGCTGGCGATCTGTCTAGCTAGCTCCTGGCTGGCTCCCGAACCAATGGCCAGCGTAAGGATGACAGCTGCCACTCCGACAATGATTCCCAGGGCGGTCAATGCCGAGCGGAGCTGGTTGGCCCTAATGGCGGCCAGACCAATTTGTAAGTTGACCAAAATGAACTTGACCATTCTGTCCACTTTCGGTATAGGCCAGGATAATTTTAAAATGAATGAAGCTTCATTTTGTAAAAATTGCTACAAACTCTAACACGAATTTCAAGTTAAGTATCTGCGGATTTTTTTAAACATATGTTTGGGGCCAAGTCATTGGGGGCCACCCCTTTATTTTCATTCAAAAATTCAAAAAAATTTAAGGAGGTTAATGAATGAGGATCTGGCTAAAAATCACCCTTTTCCTTTTGGCCACCCTGATGGTGGCTGGTCCTGTCAGGGCAAGCTCGGCGAATGAAGATTTAAAGAAAATGATCCTTGAGCTTAAAAAAGAGCTCGAAGAGGTCAAGAAGGAAAATGCCCTCCTTAGAAAAGAGGTCGAAGAGCTCAAGGCCAAGGCCCCGGCCCCGGCTCCAGCCCAGGCCCTTATTACCGCCCCTTCCAAGAAAAAACATTCCTTTTTCTCCAAAGGGGCCTATGGTTCCTCCCCAAGTGCTATTGACTTCTATGGCTTTTTTAAGATCGATGCTATCTGGCAGGATGCAAGCGCTGTAGGGGACGTCTATGTCCTTTATGTCCTGCCTCAGGACAAAAACAGCTCAGCCACTATCAACTTCCGTCACAGCCGCTTTGGTTTCAATTTCTTGAAACCCTACGATAACTGGAAGCTTTTCGGTAAGATGGAGATGGATTTCTATACTGATACTCACGGAGAAGATAAGCTTCCTTGGAATCCTAACCACTCTCCAGTTCGGGCTCGAAGGGTCTTCCTAGGGGTGGAAAAGGGCACTTGGCAACTTCTTGCCGGCCTTGACTGGTTGACCATCTCTCAACTCTATCCTCACCTTTCAAACTTTCCCTCCGGCACCTTTATGGGGAATCCCGGCTACCGGATGCCACAGATCAGGCTGACCAAATGGTTTAAGTTGGGTGAGGATACCCTCCGCCTTCAGGTAGCTGCCGAAAAACCATACGCCTTTCCCAAAGACACCAGCATCGTCTTTGACGAGGATCCATCCAACAAGACGGGCCTCCCCGGAGTGGAGGCTCGGGTGGCCTATGAGAGCAAGCTTTTTGGCCGCCAGGCCCTAGTTGCCCTCTGGGGGCATTATTCCCAGGAGGAGTATTCGGTCCAAAGCGGTGGGGATGAAAAGGCCGATAGTTACTCCATCGGCCTTGAAGCCAAGGTTCCTTTACCTACAGCCCGTAAGGCCTTTCTTCTAGGAGAGATCTGGTATGGTCGAAACTTTGATGGCTACTATTCCGCTGGCGTCAATCAGGGAGCACGGTTCTATACCAGCACCGGCAGATACGTAACTAGGCTGGATAAGCTTAATACCGGTGAGCAAATCGTCAGCGTCGATGAGATCGATGCCGTAGGTGGTTATATTGAACTTGAGCTCTTTTTAAGCCCTAAACTGGTGACTCACTTTGGTTGGGGGATCGACAACCCTGATAATGACGATCTTTTTGGAGTCAGTGGTGCTCGGCTTCAGCAACAAATGTATTATGCTAACTTTCTCTATCGAATAACCAAGGAGTTCGCTGTCGGGGCCGAGTACATGTACATCAGGGCCGATTATCACTCCGATGACGGAAAGCTGAACCGTCTAAGTGGAAGTTTCTACTATTTCTTCTAGCCCCAAGATTACGGTTTTTTAAAAAAATGGGGGGGGCCGCGGCCCCCCCCATTTTTTTAAATGCTTTGGCTACTTAACTTGCCAAACCGATTCCGCCTAGATGGTCCTTGGCAAAAAGGGTTCTTTGCCTTAAACTTGAGCGCTATGGCCAACAAAGAAAGGCTCCTTGAACTTCGCAAATCCATTGACGAGATAGACCGCCAGATAGTTCGTCTTCTAGGAGAACGTTTTGCTCTGGCCAAAAGGATCGGCGAGATCAAACGCCATTCGGCCCAAAAGGCCCTTGATCTTTCGCGAGAAAAGGAAATTCTTGCCAGAGTCATTGATCTTAATGCCGGGGCCTTTCCGCCGGAGTCTCTCAAGGCCATATATGCTGAGATCATCAACACCTGTCGTACGGCTCAGCAACCAATGAAGGTTGCCTATTTGGGCCCAGAGGCTACCTTTAGTCATATTGCGGCTATTAACTTCTTCAGCCAAGCGGCGGATTTTACCCCAGTGGAGACCATCCTTGATGTCTTCGAGGAGGTCGAATCCGGACGCTGCCATTTTGGTGTGGTCCCGGTAGAGAACTCCATCGAGGGAACCGTGGCCTCGACCCTTGATGCCTTTTCTGAATACCGACTTAAGATTTGCGGTGAGGTCTATGTTCCTGTAACCCATGATCTTATTAACCAGACTGGTCGCCTCGAAGACATTCGCAAGGTTATCTCCCACCCCCACGCCTTGGCCCAGTGCCGACGTTGGCTGAGAAAACACCTGCCCTCAGTACCTACGGAAGAGGCCTCTTCAACGGCCTATGCCGCCCGTTGGGCAGCGGTGGATGCTTCTATCGCCGCTATTGCCAGTTCCCTGGCGGCCAAGACCTATCACCTCCAGGTTGTAGCCGCCCACATCGAAGATTTTCGGGGCAACGCTACTCGCTTTTTGATCATCGGCAAAGAAAGTCCCAGTCCAACCGGTCGGGATAAGACCTCTCTCATTATCAGCCTAGCCGATAAACCAGGAGCCCTTTTTGAGACCCTTCAGCCCTTTGCTAGACGGGGGATCAACATGACCAAGATAGAATCCCGTCCAGTCAAAGGAGAGCCCTGGCGGTATCTCTTCTTCATCGACATTCTGGGTCATATTGAAGACAAGGCCGTCCGAGAAGGTATTGAAGAGATGGCCCAAAGTTGTACCCATCTGGAGTGGTTGGGCTCTTATCCCATAGGAGAACAATCAAGATAAAATGTAGAATTTTCTACAAGGGTCAGGCACTATTCTTCAGTCCATCCCCCCCTTCTAAATTCCGATCTTTTTAGTGTTTCTTGCCCCCGCCCCCAAGGCCTCTTTTCTTTGAATTAAAGGCCCAAAATAAATAAACATTTTTTTATGGGTTTCCGAAAATTATATTTGGCACGGTCTTAGCAGGATTTCCTCCAAAAAACAAAAAGCCTTTCAGGAAGGAATTATGCCCTTTTTAAAAATTCGCACTCTAGGTCTATTTATTTTGACCTTTTTCTTCCCGGCCATGGCCATTTCGGCTCCGGCCCAAGAGACGGTAGAGTTCCTAGTCCAACGGGCCCTTGAGGCCAATCTGGAGATAGAATCCTTAAAGGCCCAGCTTAAGGCCCTTGAGGCCAAGACTAGAGCCGTCCAGGTCTGGATGGATCCAGTTCTCTCTATAGAGTACAGCAACGTTCCCCACGATTCTCTCTCTTTAGGGGAATCTGCCATGTCGGGGATCCAGTTCAAGTTGGCCCAGAGGATACCCTTCCCTGGCAAGAACGAAAAACGCCGCCTGAAGGCAGAGGCAGAATATCGGGTAAAGCGCTGGGAGCTTGAGGAAGCAAAGGTCCGCCTTCAGGGGTTGATCAAAAAAGGCTATTATCAGCTCTATCTTATAAGGGAGCTTGGTAAGCTTACCGAAGAACACATCGGCTTGGTGGAGGAGCTGCTTTCAGCGGTCAAGGCTCGCTATGAGGCCGGAGCTGCCAGACAGTTCTACCTCCTCCGTCTGGAGAGTCTCAGGGACCGTCTCCAGGATGACCTTTTGGACTTTGAACAAAAAGATCGAGAGCTTACCGCCGTCCTGAACGCTGCCGTCCATAGACAGCCGACGGTCCCAATCCCTACCCCGGAGATCATCCATGCCTCGGCCCCATCCCTCCGGCTAGAGGAGCTTATCTCTCTTGCTCTTGACCAACGTCCCCTGCTTAAACGAGAACGGGAATACGCCCAGGCCCAAAGGCTTGCGGCCGAGGCTGCGGCCTGGGAGAGATGGCCTGACGTTACCCTCTGGGCCGGCTACCGCTACCGGAGACCAGCCGGAGTTGATCCTGGAACAGACTTTATCTCCCTTGGGATCTCCATACCGCTTCCTTTTGATTATAAGGGCCGCTTTGAGGCCCGACGTCAACAATTTCTGGCCGAGGCCAGGGCCGCTGAAGCCCGCTATCGGCGGCTGGTGGATGAAATTGGAGCCCGCCTGGAAGCAGCCCTTTCGGCCTGGGAACGGGCAGCTAAAAAGGCTGAGTTTTACCAGAAAGGGCTGGTCCCCAAGGCCAGGGAGACCCTAACGGCCACCCTTTCAGCCTACCAGACGGGCAAAGCAGACTTTGAGTCTCTTTTTAAAGCCGAGTTGGAACTTCTGGATTTTGAGAGGACTGTCCTTCGAGCCACGGCTGAGACCGCTATCCAAAGGGCCGAAATAGAGGCCCTGATTGGGCAGCAACTCCAATAGAGAGGTTGACAATGGTCCCTAGAACCACTTTGTTCAGGCATCTTTTCGGATTTATCTCTCTAATAATGATTTTATTTTCAGGGTTAGGACCGGCCTGGGCCGAACAACACACCCCCAAACCCCCTCCAGAAGCCTCTCCCGAAGAATCCCCGGAAGAGGCCCTTTATACCTGCGGGATGCATCCCCAGGTAATCCAAAAAGGCCCAGGCCGTTGTCCTATCTGTGGTATGGAGCTGGTCCCTTTGCGCAAAAAATCTCAATCTACTCGTACTATTATCATTGATCCGGCGGTAGTTCAAAATATGGGTGTCAGGTTGGCCCGGGTGAGTCGTGGTAGCTTGGTCCACATTATCCGAACCATCGGTCTCATTGAGGCCCCTGAAGACGGAATCAAGGTGGTCAACCTCCGGTTCTCGGGCTGGGTGGAGAGACTTTTTGCCGACGAAACCGGTCAGTTTGTTAAAAAAGGGCAAAAACTCCTGGAGATCTATTCTCCCGAGATCCTGACTGCTCAGGAAGAATACCTCCTGGCCCTCAAGAGGTCCGGGCCCAAGAGTCCACTGGCCCGTTCAGCGGCCAAAAGGTTAAGGCTACTGGGACTTTCAGAGGAACATCTGAAGAAGATCAGGCGCCTAGGCCGGGCCCTGGAGACCGTAATCATCACGGCTCCGGCCTCGGGATTCATCCTTGAGAAAAAGATCTTCGAAGGTGACTATGTACCAGCAGGAAGTGACCTTTATCTCCTTGCAGATCTCAGTCGCATATGGGTCAAGGCCGAGGTCTATGAACAGGATGTCCCCTGGATTCGTCTCAATCAGCCAGCGGTCCTCAAGCTCAGCTATCATCCCGGAAGGACTTGGCTGGGAAGGCTTTCGTTTATCTACCCGACCCTTAATTCTCAAACCAAGACGTTAAAGGTACGCCTGGAGTTCCGGAATCCTGATCTGGCCCTTCTTCCAGGGATGTTTGCTACCGTTCGGATCAAGGCCCCTCGGAAGGAAAACGTCCTCATCATTCCAGAAGAAGCGGTCATCCCTACCGGAGAAAGGGAAGTGGTCTTTGTGGCCGAAGGTCAGGGGCATTTCAGCCTGCGAGAGATCACCACCGGTCTTAGTGGAGATGGCGGCTTGGTCGAGGTCCGGGATGGTCTTAAAGAAGGGGAGTTGGTGGTCCTTTCCGGTCAATTTCTCCTTGATTCCGAAAGCAAGCTCAAAGAGGCTGCTGGAAAATTTATGGGCGGACACCAACATGGCGGAAGCCCGAAGGCTTTGCCGCAAAAGGACGACTCACAGATCTCCCCTGCCCCCCAAAAAACAGACCATCAAGACCACCGGGGCCAGGGAGAAAACGTCGATAGCTATTGGACCTGTCCCATGCATCCCGAGGTCGTCCGTTTTGAGCCAGGTGAATGTCCTATCTGTGGGATGGATCTCGTTGAGAAGAAGGCAGGGGCTGAAAAATGATCAACTGGATCATCCAGAAGAGCCTAGAGAACCGCGTTCTGATCTTACTCCTTACAGCCATCTTTGTGGCCCTTGGGGCCTGGGCCATGTGGCACACCCCGGTTGATGCCATTCCGGACCTCTCCGACGTCCAGGTAATCATCTACACTGAGTACCCTGGCCAGGCCCCACAGGTGGTAGAGGATCAGGTTACCTATCCCCTGACCACAGCCATGCTCTCAGTGCCCTATGCCAAAAATGTTCGAGGCTACTCCTTCTTCGGTTTCTCTCTGGTCTATGTCATCTTTGAGGACGGTACAGACCTTTACTGGGCCCGATCCCGAGTACTTGAATATCTTAATTTTGTTAAAGGCAAGCTTCCTCCAGGAGTCTCTCCCCAGCTTGGCCCTGATGCTACCGGGGTGGGATGGGTTTTTATCTATACCCTTACCTCTGATCGCCACGATCTGGCCCAGCTCCGCTCCATTCAAGATTGGTATCTCCGCTACGAGTTGATGAGTCTCCCGGGAGTAGCTGAAGTGGCCAGTGCCGGTGGATATGTCAAACAGTATCAGGTAGAGATTGACCCTGAAAAGCTCCGGGCTTTTGGCCTGACCCTTAAGGATGTCAATCAGGCCATCAGAAAGGCCAACCTTGATGTCGGTGGACGGCTCCTGGAGATGGGGGAAACAGAGTTCATGGTCCGTGGCCGGGGCTATATTCGCTCCCTTGAAGATCTTAAAAAGGTTCCCCTCAAACTTGACCCCCAGAGCAACACCCCGGTCTTTCTGTCCCAGGTGGCCGACATTCACCTAGGCCCGGAGATCCGCCGAGGGGTCATTGACATTGACGGCCGGGGAGAGGCTGTATCAGGAATTGTGATTATTCGTTACGGGGAAAACGCCTTGGAAGTCATAAAGAGGGTCAAGGAGCGTCTTGAAGAACTTAAGGCCGGGCTTCCCGAGGGCGTCAAAATCCAGATCTCCTATGACCGTTCAGGGCTTATCTACCGGGCCATCGATACCCTTAAAAGTAAACTCACCGAAGAAATTATCGTCGTTGCCGTCATCTGTAGCCTTTTTCTCCTTCATCTTCCCTCGGCCCTGGTGGCCGTCTTTACCCTTCCGGCCGGCATCCTGATTAGTTTTCTCCTTATGTATCTCCTGGGTATCAACGCCAACATCATGAGCCTTGGTGGGATTGCCATCGCCATTGGAGTCATGGTCGATGCCTCGGTGGTTATGGTCGAAAACCTTCATAAGTATCGAGAAAGAGAACCTCAAGCCTCCCATTTTGATCTGGTCCTTAAGGCCACCCAGGAGGTAGGACCGGCGCTTTTCTTCTCCCTTCTCATCATCACTATAAGCTTTCTGCCCATTTTCTTCCTGGAGCAGCAGGAGGGAAGGCTCTTCAGACCCTTAGCCTTCACCAAGACCTTTGCCATGGCGGCCTCATCTGTTCTAGCAGTAACTGTAATCCCGGTCTTGATGTACTATTTTGTCCGGGGCAAGGTCATCTCCGAGAAGAAAAATCCTTTAAGCCGCCTCTTTATCGCCCTTTATCGGCCGATTATCAGGGCCGTCCTCCGCTTCCCCTGGCTAACTATTGCCGTGGCCGTGGTGATTCTGGCAGTTACCTGGTTTCCCTATCAGCGCCTGGGGTCTGAATTTATGCCCCCTCTCAATGAAGGGGATCTTCTCTACATGCCGACAACCCCTCCGGGTATCAGTATCACCAAGGCCCGAGAGCTTCTCCAGCAGACCGATAAAATCATCGCTTCCCATCCCCAAGTAGCCCATGTCTGGGGGAAGATCGGCCGGGCAGATACGGCCACAGATCCGGCCCCTCTTTCAATGATCGAGACTACCATCATTCTAAAACCCCAGGAGGAATGGCCCGAGGGCAAGACTATTGAAGATATTATCCGGGAACTTGATGAAATGGTCCAATTCCCAGGACTCACCAACGCCTGGACCATGCCCATCAAGACCAGGATCGACATGCTAGCCACAGGGATCAAGACACCCGTGGGAATTAAACTCCTTGGGGATGACTTGGCCAAACTCTCCCAGGTAGGCCAGGAAATCGAAGCCCTTTTGCGAAAGATGCCCGAGGTCTCTTCAGTCTATTCTGAAAGGGTCGTCGGGGGCAACTACATCGATATTGACATCCGCAGGGAAGACGCTGCTCGCTTTGGCCTCTCGGTGGCCGATGTCCAGGAGGTTATTAGAAGTGCCCTCGGGGGAATGAACGTTACCTGGACAGTAGAAGGCCTAGAGAGGTATCCTGTAAACGTGCGTTATCCACGAGAGTTAAGGGACAATCTTGATAAAATACGTACCTTAGCTATCCCTACATCCATGGGATACACCGTTCCCTTGGGCCAGGTGGCGGATATCAAGGTCGTCAAGGGGCCGCCGGCCATAAAAAGCGAAAATGCCCGGCGGACAGCCTGGATCTATGTGGATCTCAAGACTTCAGACATCGGCGGTTTTGTCTCTCGGGCCAAGAAGATGGTTGCCGAAAACATCAAGCTCCCTCCAGGAGTCTCCCTGGTCTGGTCTGGACAGTATGAATACATGGAGAGGGTTAGGGCCAAACTGAGCATTGTTATCCCCATTACCTTGGCCATCATTTTTATCCTTCTTTTTGTCCATTTTCGGAACCTTACCGAGACCATGATTGTCCTTCTCTCTCTGCCCTTTGCCTTAGTGGGAGGTGTCTGGCTGCTTTGGCTGGCCGGATATAATCTTTCGGTAGCTGTGGCTGCAGGCTTTATTGCCTTGGCCGGCCTTGCAGCGGAGACAGGGGTGGTTATGCTTGTCTACCTTGATGAGGCCTACGAGCGCTGTCAGAGGGCCGGGGGCCTCAAGGGACTGGCTGAACTCAAAGAAGTGGTCATCGAAGGGGCTGTCGAGAGGGTAAGGCCAAAGTTGATGACCGTATCCACTACGACTATTGGTCTTCTGCCAATTATGTTTGGCACCGAGACCGGAACCAGAGTCATGAAACGGATTGCCGCTCCTATGGTAGGAGGCCTTATTTCTTCAACCATCCTGACTTTGGTGATCCTCCCGGCAGTTTACTTTGTCTGGAAACGCTTTAAGCTCAAACAATATGGCTCTCCAAAAGGAGGATAAAAGGCGCGGATGGCCAGACCTCGGGTCCTTTTGATCGATGATGATGAAAGCTTCCGTGAAATAATGCTTTTTAATCTTGAAGAAGATGGTCTCAGGGTAGATGCGGCCAAGGATGGCCAGGAGGGTTTGGCCCTATTTTTCCAAAGAGAATATGATTTAGTGATCACTGACCTTAAGATGCCCGGTATAGACGGGCTGGAAGTCCTCCGGGCCATCAGGGGACGACGTCATCATATCCCGGTCATCGTTATCACTGCCTTTGGTGATATTGCTACAGCTGTAAGGGCCATGAAGGAAGGGGCCTTTGATTTTCTGCCCAAGCCCTGTGAACGGGACCACTTCAAACTGGTAGTCAAAAAGGCCCTTGAGCATCTCGGCCTTCAGAAGGAAGTAAAAGAACTGCGGAGAAGGCTTAAGGAAGGCTCCAAGGACCTGGTCTTCCGTTCCCCGGCCATGGAAAGGGTGATCAATCTGGCCGACAAGGTAGCCGGTCATGAGGCCACGGTCCTCATCCTCGGAGACTCGGGAACAGGCAAGGAACTTTTAGCCAGACGCATACACCAGAGGAGTTTCCGATCAAAGGGACCCTTTGTGGCCATAAACTGCGGGGCCATCCCCCGTGACCTCCTAGAATCCGAACTCTTCGGCTATCGCAAGGGGGCCTTTACTGGGGCCCTCAAGGACAAAAAAGGCAAATTCGAATTGGCCCATGGGGGGACCATCTTCCTTGATGAGATAGCCGAACTGCCGGTGGAACTTCAGGCAAAACTCCTGCGGGTCATCCAGGAACGGGCCATTGACGTCCTTGGGGCAGAGGAGCCTCGACCGGTGGATGTTCGCATAATCGCCGCCACCAACAAAGATCTTGAAAGAATGGTCAAGGAAGGTTCTTTCCGGGAGGATCTTTTTTTTCGCCTGAACGTCTTTCCCATCAGGATTCCTTCTCTAAGGGAGCGCCCGGAGGATATTCCCCTCCTTATAGAGCATTTTCTCAAGGTCTATGGCCCGGGGCGAAACTGGCAGATTGCCCCCCAGGTAATGAAAAGACTCATGGCCCTTCCCTGGCGGGGAAACGTCCGAGAGCTGGAAAATGTCTGCCAACGGATGGTTCTCTTAGCCGAAGACGAAAATATCACCGAGGAGCTTTTTGAGTATCTTGAGTTAGAACAAGAGTCATCTCAGCCCCGGACCGATATCACCCTGCCCCCAGAGGGAATCTCTCTTCTAGACATTGAAAAAGAGGTCATAATCAAGGCCCTTGAGATGAATAACTATAACCAGAGTCAGACGGCTCGTTTTCTTCGGATTCCTCGCCATGTTCTCCTTTATCGAATAGAGAAATACCAGATACCTCTCCGGCGTCATGAAAAGAATAGATGATTCCCGCCGTCTTCTCTGGGTCCTGAGCAAACCCGCCTGGATCTATATCTGGATACCCATTCTGACGATCACTGCCCTTCACTACGTAACAGATCCCAAGACCTCCTGGCTTCACGACATCTATCGCCGCCTTTACTATTTACCCATAATCTCTGGGGCCTTTATCTTTGGTCTTAAGGGTTCATTGGGGGCCTCCCTGGTGACCTCGATCCTCTATCTCCCCCACGCTTTCTCCCATCTTCTCCATCACGATCCGGCCCCTCCGACAGAAAAATTCCTAGAGATCGTCCTTTATAACGTCATAGGCATCATTGTTGGGACCCTGGCCGATCGAGAGCATCGAGAACGAAAGCGCCAGGAGCAAATTACCAGACAGCTGGCCGAGACCCTCGAAGAGATGAAACTTATGGAGGAACAACTCATCCGTTCAGGAAAACTCCAGGCCTTAGGTGAGCTTACCGCCGGATTAGCCCACGAGATAAAAAATCCTTTGGCCTCTCTTAAGGGCGCGGCGGAGATCATCTCTGATGAAATTCCTGCTGAGTCTCCCCGCCGGCGAATGGTTGATATCCTCATCAGGGAGATCGGGCGATTGAACGAAATCCTGGATCGTTTTCTCTCCTTTGCCAGGCCCAAGGTTTCCAGCCCGGCCGTCATAAGTGTAGCCAAGATCTTAAACGAGGTTTCGGCCCTGATGGAGCCCCAGGCCCGTCGATCCGGCGTCAGCCTCAAGGTGGGTCCTTGCGAGGGGCTGATCATCCGGGCCGATAAAAATCAGCTCATCCAAGTCCTGATGAACTTAATCCTAAACGCCATTCAGGCCGTTCCCCAGGGGGGAGAGGTCAGGATTTCCTGCAGAAAGGTCAAACGAAGCCGAAAAGACTTTTGTCTCATCGATGTAGAGGACAGCGGACCAGGGATACCTGAGGATCTTAAGGAAAAGATTTTTAACCCTTTCTTTAGCACTAAAGAGAGAGGAAGCGGCTTGGGTCTTTCTATTGCTGCTCGCCTGGTGGAGGAAATGGAGGGTCTAATGGAGGTCCACAATCGGAAAGAGGGAGGGGCAAGCTTCCACGTGATACTTCCTCTGGTTTAAAAAGATAGGAGGAGGCCGGTAGGACCTCCTCCTTATAAAGCCCTTTTTATTCAGGCTCTTTATAGCTTAGGATCTTTTTCTTCTGGTAGATGAGGTCACCCTTTTTACCGCTTATATAATAGTAGACGTTTACGGTAACCTCTGCCTCCTGGACGTTTTTATCCAGAACAAAGAAGAAGCGTTCGTGTTGGGTCTTAAGGGGCTGAAGAGTGAGATCGACGATTTCCTTGATCTGCCAAGCGCCATAGCGCATGTAACCATCCAGGTCTAGACCGATCTCGAAGTATTTTCTTTCATCTCTGTAAAGGACCTTACCAGTCTTCGTATCTTTGGCGGTCACTTCCAGGACCACCTTGCCGGACCAAAGTCACCCATCGGGGATACGGTGACCAGCCTTGTTGGTTAAAAATACCTCCACGTTGCCGGCCGGAATCCACTTGCCGATACCATAGCGGAAGCCCTTAATCTCAGCTTGAAACTCAATACCCTCTTTGACGATTTCCAGATCATGACCACCAGGCATCCTGTGGCCGCGATTCTTTTTATGCATATGACAATCCTGACAGGTTTCGCGACCTCCCTGGCCAATATAGTTGTGGATATAGCTTCCAGAAAGGGTGTTACACATGGTGCTCTCACCATCTGGCGCTATATAGACCCCGTGACACTGGGTACAGAAGAAGGAGCGCTTGTAGATGGGGGCGTGTTCGGTATCATGGGCATCGGAGTCACCTTCGCCACCAGTGAAGATGATATTAGGATCGATGTGGCCAGTGATTCCCGGGGCTGTACCGGCAGCCTTAATATTGTGGCAGCCATAACAGGTAATGTTGAGCTGCTTGAGTTTGGCAATGGCCTTCTCCTTCTTGGCCCCCTTGGCCACTTTGGCATCTATCATATAGCCGGCGATCTCTTTGGCCAGCCGATCAGTGGCGTATTTGATTTGAGGCAGGTGGCAATCAAGACATTTAAGGATTTCACCTTTGGTAAGAGGCTTTTCCCACTCTTTGGGAACACCCACGGTAAAGAAATTGGCTATTCCTTTGATAGAGGAGACCATGGATCGAGAATGATAAGACTCTTTCCACTCATTGTAGATGTCTTCGTGGCACTCCATGCAGCGCTTTGAATCGTAGGTCTTAACAAAAGTGTCAAAATCGTCGATAGGCTTACTGGGAAACGTCAACTTTGAAAAGCCAGGACTCGCCCATAACAAGAAGATAAGGGCAAATAAAAAGGACCTCTTCATAAAAAAACCTCCTTTTTAGAATTTTATTATGGAAGACTTACCAAAACCCAAATTAATTAACAAGATAATTTTTAATTTAAAAAATAAATGGAATCGATTGAAGTGGCCTATAGGTCTTCCGGAGCTTCTTGACAGGCCAAAGACCTCCTTTAATCTTTGAATGGGATTATGGCTCGTTTCCGAAGGGATCATCTCCACATCCTGGCTGAGGCCCAGATGATTGCCGAAGAGGCAGTGCACGATTATTACGCCCTTTCAACCAGAAGTTGGCTCCGTCTTCCTTACGATGTCTGGACCAGGGAGCAGTATTTTTGGCCAGAACACCTAGAGGCCTTTGCCCAGCTTCTCATTTATCGTCTCCCTCAGGAGGCCAAAAACTTCCCTCTGGACAAGGACTTCCTTTATCTAATAGTTCTTAATGACCAGCGGATTCTTCGGGCTACAGGCGGGGGCCTTCCGGGGCTTCTTCTTCCGTTTTTGACCTATATTTTGACCCACGAATTGATCCACATGGTCCGTTTCAGCCGTTTTGAACATCTGCCCGAAGACGAGGACTTCTCAGAGGAGAGGTCTGTTCATGGCCTGGTGAAAAAAGTCCTAGCCGGCGTTAAAATAAAAAATCTTGATCGGGTTTTAGCGAGGTTTGACCGTCTGTATTGCAATATCAATTAGGTTGTCAAGGAGGTGCTGGATCTATGCCTATCTATGAGTATCAGTGTGAGAGTTGCGGCAAGACCTTTGAAGTCTGGCAGAAGATCTCCGATGATCCCCTTAAGACCTGCCAGAGCTGTGGGGGAACGGTAAAGAAGCTCATCAGCCATACATCCTTCCAACTCAAGGGGTCAGGTTGGTATGTGACCGATTATGCTCGCAAAACAGAAAGCAAAAAGAAAGACTCCTCCAAAGAGGGAGCGAAGGGCGAGAAAAAAGAAAAATAAGGCTATATCCTGCCTTCAGGGGCGGGCCCTCGGGCCCGCTTTTATTTTTAATAGTTATGATCCTGCTCCCAACGCACTTGAAGCGAATCCTTAAAGAGCTCCCCTTGCCCTCCCCTGCCTATCTTACCGGAGGCACGGTGAGGGATATTATTCTTGGTCGGAGAATAAGGGATATCGATTTAACCGTGCCCAAGGGGGCCATTTATCTGGCCAAAGAAGTGGCGGACCTAATGGGGGGAGCCTTTGTCCTTCTGGATGATCGGGAAGGTGTAGCCCGGGTTGTAAAAGGGGAACTCATCCTTGATTTTTCTGATTTTCGTGAGGGTACTCGAAACATTGAAGAAGACCTTAAAAGAAGGGATTTTACTATCAATGCTTTGGCCGTACTCATCGAAGAGGCTCTCAGGGAAAAAGGCTCTCTCATTGATCCCACCCATGGTCTTTCTGACCTGCAGCAGAAACTCATTCGGGCCACCTCCGAAGAGGTCTTCAAGAAAGACCCTTTAAGGATCCTCAGGGCCTATCGGCTCTCGGCAGAACTCTTATTCAGGGTCTCGCCAGAGACCCGCTCCCTTATCTCCCAACACAAGGCTGAGCTCAAAAGGGTAGCCCCAGAGCGGATCATCTCTGAACTCAATCTCATCTTTGAGACCTGGAGGGCCGCAGCGGCCATTCGATCTATGAGGAAAGAAGGCAGCTTTGAGATCTTGTTTCCCGAACTTGAAGACGGAGTCGGAGTGATTCAGCCTGGATTTCATCATCTTGATGTCCTCGAACATAGTCTTGAGACTCTAGCCATGATGGAAAAGCTCTTAATGGTCCCGGAGAGATACTTTGGAAGGCCTCATCCCTCCTTTGTCCGACTTGAATCCCGAAGCCGGAGATTACTGAAACTGGCCGCCCTTTTTCACGATGTAGGCAAGCCCCAGACCTTGGCCTATAAAGATGGCCGCCCCACATTTTATAACCATGACCTAGTTGGCTCAGAGATCTTCATTCTCTGGGCCCGGAGATGGCGCCTCAGCCTCAAAGAGGCTGAAAAGGTGGCCATCTTAATCCGTCTCCACATGCGCCCCTTCCACCTCCTCCGGGAGTTCAAAAACAAGACCCTGACTCCTCGCGCCAAAAGGCGTCTTCTTAAAGATACCGGCCAGGCCTATCCGGATCTCTTTCTCTTGGCTATGGCCGACACCTTAGCTAGCAATGGAGAGGCCAAACCCCCTGATGCCGAAGAGGCCCTAGCGGCCCTTTTCTGGGAGATTGATCGTTTTTATCATCAGCAGGTAGAACCGGTAATAAAAAGGCCTCGCCTCCTGACAGGTGATGATCTCATCAGGGAGCTGGGCCTTACTCCCGGTCCCATATTCCGTAGGCTTTTGGAGGCCGTAGAGGAAGCCGCTATCCTCGGAGAGGTTAAAGATAGAACTCAAGCCCTACTTTTGGTAAAGAGCCTCCTTGAACAAGAAAAAGAAGGATGAAGGCCGGGCCCCAAAGACTCGAAAACCTTAAACGTTACCATTCCCTGGGGCTTTATTTCCGGAAACGATACGGTGAGAGGGTCCACAAAATAGCCCTTGATGCCGGCTTTTCCTGCCCCAATCGCGACGGAACCAAAGGCCTTAAGGGATGTCTTTACTGTGATATCCGGGGCTCGGGGACTGGAGCCCTTGCGAAGGGAATAGGTCTCGAAGAGCAGGTCCTCTCCGGTATTGATTTTTTGACCAAGCGTTTCAAAGCCAGAAAATTTATGGTCTATTTTCAGTCTTTTTCCAACACTTACGCCCCGATAGAACGCCTTAAAGATATTTATGATCGAAGCCTTATTGACGAAAGGATAGTCGGCCTCTCCGTCGGCACCCGGCCAGACTGTGTGGATAAAAAGGTAATCGAGCTTCTTGCTTCTTATAGAGACCAAGGCCTTGAGGTCTGGCTTGAACTAGGTCTTCAGTCCATCCATGAAGAGACACTCAAGCGGATAAACCGTGGCCACGGCGTGACCGATTTCTTCCGGGCCTTGGAGATGGCCAAAGGGGCCGGCCTCTTGGTCTGTGTTCATGTCATTTTTGGTCTTCCTGGGGAAGACGAGACCATGATGTTGGCCACTATTGAGCATCTGGCCGAGGCTCCAATTGACGGGATCAAGTTCCATGTCCTTTATGTCGTCAAGGGGGCGGGAATAGAGGGGCCTTATCTTCGGGGAGACTACCGTCCTCTCGGTCTTAGTCAGTATGTGGATCTTGTCTGCGAATCCTTGGCCATTCTGCCTTGGCAGGTAGTCATTCAGCGCCTTGTCTCTGATCCGCCACAGAAAGAACTCCTGGCCCCTGAATGGAGCCTTAAGAAAAGATCGGTCCTTTCGGCCATTGAAGACACCCTCATCTCCAGAGATCTCTGGCAAGGAAAACGGCGGGGAGAAAAATGGCCTCAAAATACCTGAACTCTAAAAGACCGCAAGGAATGGTTCCTCCGGAGACATTTAAGGCCATTGAGGCCGAGGCCAAAAGATACTATGAACTTGATCCGGCCAGCCATCGCTATGACCATGTAAAAAGAGTGGAACGTCTGGCCCTCAGGATTGCTGAGGCTGAGGGAGCTGACCCTGATGTTGTCAGGCTTGCAGCTATCCTCCATGACATTGGCCGCTCCGAAGAGAAAAAGAGCCGAGGCCGGGTCTGTCATGCCGCCTGGGGGGCCCAAGAGGCCCGGAAGATCCTCCAAAGGCATGGCCTTTCGGAGAGGATAATTACTGCTGTCTGTGAGGCCATCGCCGCTCACCGTTTTCGAAACAGTAAGGTCCCGGAGAGTCTTGAGGCCAAATGTCTTTATGACGCCGATAAGCTGGATGCTCTAGGAGCTGTAGGCATTGGCCGGGCCTTTTTGTTTGCCGGAGAAGTGGGGGCCAGACTTCATAATCATGAAATTGAGGTAGAAAAGGCCCCGGCCTACGGGCCAGAAGATACGGCTTGGCGGGAATTTGTCGTCAAGCTCTCTCGCATCAAGGACACCCTTCTTACGGTCACTGGACGCCGCTTGGCCTGGGAAAGACATCGTTTTATGGAAGAGTTTTTCCGGCGTCTGAGCGATGAGGTAGAGGGGCGGGCCTGAAGAATGAAATCTCCCATGAATGCCATCTGGTTTGGCCTGCTTCTGGTCTCGGTGTTGACAGCGGCTCTAACCGGCCAGATGGACTCTGTAACCAAGATCTCCTTTGAGGCTGCCAAAGGGGCGGTCAACTTGGCCATTGGGCTCATTGGTCCCATGGCCCTTTGGTTGGGGCTAATGAAGATTGCCGAAGAGGGGGGCCTTCTTAAGGCCTTAGCCCGGGGTTTAAAACCCATTATGATCAGGCTTTTTCCTAGAGTGCCGCCAGAACATCCGGCCATGAGCGCTATGATCCTCAATCTTTCAGCCAATCTTATGGGGCTGGGCAACGCGGCTACCCCCTTCGGGGTAAAGGCTATGGTGGAGCTGGAAAAGATTAATCCCCGTCCGGGAGTGGCCACCGATGCGATGTGTCTCTTCCTGGCCATTAATACCTCCAATGTGACCCTTCTTCCCCTGGGAGTAATGGCCGTCCGGGCTGCAGCTGGGGCCAGGGAGCCGGCGGCCATCATCTTGCCGAGCATCTTTGCCACCAGTGTCTCCACACTGGTAGCCATCTGTGCGGCCAAAATCTTGGCCCACCGCAGCCAAGAACCACCTCCCCGGACCGAAGGGGGCCTGTCTGAAGAGCCGGATAGTCCCAAGGCTTCAGAATCCCGGCCTTTGATATCTTGGGCCCTCAAAGGAACCTTCCTCTTCCTTGTGGCCGTTGCCTTTTATCAAATAATCCTCTCAGATGATCCTCTTTCCTCCGTCAAAGAGGTCATATCATCTTGGCTTGTTCCCGTACTTATGCTGGCCTTGGCCAGCTATGGGCTTATCAAAAAGGTTTCTGTCTATGAGGCGGCCTGCGAGGGAGCCAAGGAAGGTTTCAATGTGGCCGTAAAGATCATGCCCTACTTGGTTATTATCCTTACGGCCATTGGGATGTTCCGGGCCTCTGGGGCCTTTGGGGTCCTGGCCGAGGCCCTCTCTCCCTTGACATCCTTGATTGGCTTTCCGGCAGAGGTTCTTCCAGTAGCCCTACTGAGACCTCTTTCTGGCTCTGGGGCCTTCGCCTTGATGAGCGAAATCGTTTCCCGAGCTCCGGACTCTTTTGAGGCCTATCTGGCTTCAACCATCCAGGGATCAACGGAGACGACCTTTTACGTCCTGGCGGTCTATTTTGGGGCGGCTGGAATCAAGGATCCCCGATATGCTGTTTGGGCAGCCCTTTTAGCCGATCTGGCTGGCATAGTGGCCGCCCTTTTTATCTGCCATTTAACCTTCTCCGGCTCGTAGGCCGTGGTCTTCCAGTTAAATTTATGGTCCCGGTCGAGAAAGACCTTGATCTTGAAAAAATTTCCTCTTAACAGGAATTGGAGAGTTTAAATGGAACTTTTTGTTTTTTGGCAAAAAAAATTGCTTTTATGGCACATAATAAACAAAAAATTAAATTTGATATAATCATATAGATTAATTAATCAGAGGAATAGCAAATGTTTGAGGATTGGGGTTAAATTGGTAAGTTTTCTTGAAAATGCCTCTTCCAAGATGAAAAGACGAATCATCCTGAGTTTCATTGG
>NZ_JBPMLP010000002.1:0-2740 GCF_054026695.1 Thermosulfuriphilus sp. | reverse complement strand
TTCTCACCTTAAAGCCATGATCTTAGGCTATGAATAATTAACTCACCTTACTATTTCAGACCAACCTAAAGGGCCTTCCGTCCGAAAGCCCCCTTAATCTGGTTAAAAATTTTTGGCTGACTATTTTGGAATAGTTTTTATAATATTGAATCTATTATAAAATTTTAAGCGGCACTCAAAGAGACCGTCAGAAAGGAGGATTTATGGTTGATTCCCCAAAAAGAAAGAGATGGATTACAGATTGGTGGCCTCAAAGGCTAAACCTCAAAGTCCTTAGGCAAAACGGCCCTCATTCTAATCCCTATGGGCCAGATTATAACTATGCTAAAGAATTTAGCTCCTTAGACCTTACCCAGGTCAAGGAAGATCTTGAACAACTTATGACCGACTCTCAAGACTGGTGGCCGGCTGATTTTAGCCATTACGGTCCTCTTTTTGTCCGTCTGGCCTGGCATAGTGCTGGTAGCTATCGAATCTTTGATGGCCGTGGCGGGGCCAGGAATGGCGATATTCGCTTCGCTCCTCGCTATAACTGGCCAGACAACATGAATCTTGATAAGGCCATCCGTTTGCTTTGGCCCATAAAACAAAAATACGGACGAAAGCTTTCCTGGGCTGATCTTATCGTCCTGGCAGGCAATGTGGCCCTGGAATCTATGGGAGTGAAGACCCTTGGTTTTGCCGGGGGGAGGGAAGATGTCTGGGAACCAGATGAAAGTCCGGACTGGGGACCTGAGCTTGAAATGCTCTCGGGTCAGGAACGTTTTAAAGAAGGCAGTCTTGAAAGGCCGTTTGCTGCTACTGAAATGGGATTGATTTATGTAAACCCCGAAGGCCCAGAAGGCAATCCAGATCCTCTGGCCTCGGCAAGACAGATAAGGACAGCTTTTACTCGCATGGGCATGACCGATGAGGAAACTGTAGCCCTTATCGCCGGGGGACATGCCTTCGGTAAGTGTCATGGCCCCTGCCCAGATACCTATGTGGGGCCAGATCCAGATTCATCTCCCCCTCACCAGCAAGGACTCGGTTGGAAAAACTCTTACCGTACGGGTAAAGGACCCGACACCTTTACCTCTGGCTTTGAGCTTGCTTGGTCTTCTACCCCGACCAAATTTGGACTTAGCTACCTGCACTTTTTGTTTAAGTATGAGTGGGAACTCATGAAGAGCCCTGCCGGTAAACACCAATGGGTGGCCAAGGAGGCTCCAGCCATTGTCCCTGATGCCTATGATCCCGATAAGAAACATCCACCGATGATGTTAACTGCTGATCTAGCCCTTAGATTTGATCCTGTCTATGCGGATATTGCCAGAAGATTTCTTGAAAATCCTAAGGAGTTTGAAGAGGCCTTTGCTAAGGCCTGGTTCAAGCTCATCCATCGAGACATGGGGCCCCCTGAATGTTACCTGGGGTCAGAGGTGCCGAAGGAGGTCTTTGTCTGGCAAGATCCCCTTCCGCCTAGAGACTTTGAGGTCATAGGTCCGGAGGATGTTGAGACACTAAAGGAGAAAATCCTGGCCTCTGATCTGAGCATTAGTCAGTTAGTATATACTGCTTGGTCTTCGGCTGCTTCATACAGAGACTCCGATAGAAAAGGTGGGGCCAATGGAGCCCGCATCCGGCTTGCTCCCCAGAAGGATTGGCAGGTTAATCATCCGGAAGATCTCCAGAAGGTCATTCAGGTCTATGAGGTCCTTAAGAGGGAATTTAATGAGGGTCGCCGAGACGGAAAAAGGGTCTCCTTGGCCGATTTAATAGTCCTTGGTGGTTGTGCGGCTGTAGAGCAGGCGGCTGAGAAGGCCGGTTTGACCATCAAGGTCCCCTTTATCCCCGGCCGGGTGGATGCCCCTCAGGAATACATAGATGTAGCCTTTTATTCGGCCATTGAACCTTTTGCGGATGGCTTCAGGAACTATTTTCGGGATCCAACTAAGGCCTCGGGGCCCTATTGGCCGGCGGAGTATTGGTTGGTTGACAAGGCCCAGCTCCTGACGCTTACCGTACCAGAGATGACGGCCTTAGTTGGCGGCTTGAGGGTGTTGGGAGCTACATATAACTACAGCTCCCATGGCGTATTTACCGAAAGGGTGGGCACTCTTTCCAATGATTTCTTCGTTAATCTTCTGGATCAGAACATTGTCTGGGAGCCAACCGACAACCATCTTTATCTGTTCAAGGGTTACGATATAAAGACTGGCCAACTGAGATGGATGGCCACTAGAGTGGATCTTATCTTCGGCCACCATGGGGAGTTAAGGGCCTTAGCCGAAGTCTATGCCTCAAAAGACGGGCAGGAGAAATTCGTCCAAGACTTTATTAAGGCCTGGGATCAGGTCATGAATCTTGACCGTTTTGACCTAAAGTTCGCCTAATAATTTCTTAAACCAACAAAGCCCCTATCTCTCTCCAAGATTGAAAAGAGGTAGGGGCTTGTTCTTTTCATTAAAGAACTTGGTGCCCCCGGCAGGATTCGAACCTGCGACGCCGGGATTAGGAATCCCGTGCTCTATCCGCCTGAGCTACGGGGGCAACTTGGCTGGCCAGCAGATTACCCGAAGAGGTCTTCTATGGCAAGGGTACTTAAAAAGTTCTCAATACTGCTTTTGATTAGGTTAATATAAGAGATAGATCCTCAAAAAAGCTTTCCAAAATAATCAATTCGGGCTAACATTTCCGGAAATTCATGCAAATCTGGTTCTGTCTCGGGTAAGGTGAGGAAATGGGGGGAATATTCCTA
>NZ_JBPMLP010000001.1:0-87700 GCF_054026695.1 Thermosulfuriphilus sp. | reverse complement strand
AAAAATTAGAGAGGAAAATGTAGGTTTTTACCGACAAAATTTCAAAAAAATATCCGAGAAAAATTGTGTATTTTTAGGAACTTGGAAAATTTTTTCTTCTTATTGGCAAAAATTTTTCCATATATAGATTAATTTTCTAAAAAAAGAAAAAATCTTTCCGAAGATAAAAGGGGGCTCTAATGAAAGTTCTTGAGGACTCTTTGGGGAAGACTCTAAGAGGAAGAAAAAAGCAGAACCAAGCCAAATCTTAACGAGGAGAGCTTATTCTTCTTAAGACCTCGATGAGATCCTTCATCCGATAGGGCTTAGCTACTACATCTAAAAAACCGAATTCCCGAAAATTAGCCATTACCGGATCATCCGAGTAACCACTGGAGACCACGGCTTTTACCTCAGGGTCGATCTTGAGCAACGCCTTTAGGGCCTCCTTGCCCCCCATCCCTCCTCGGACCGTAAGGTCCATAATCACCAAATCAAAGGCCGTACCTCCCTTAAGGGCGGCCTCATACATCTCTACAGCCTCTTGGCCGTCTTTAGCAAAAGCAACCTCGTAGCCCAGGGTCTTAAGCATCGTCCCTAAGGTCTTACGGACGATCTCTTCATCGTCCATAACCAAAACCCTTCCCTCCCCTCGAAAAACTGGGCCTTCTCCCTCGGCCCTGTGTCTTATTCTCTCCTCCAGGGCCGGCAGATAGACGACAAAGGTACTCCCCTGGCCGAGGCTTGAGACAACGTCAATCCAGCCACCGTGTTTAGAAACGATAGAATGGACAATGGCCAGTCCCAGCCCACTTCCTTCTTGTTTGGTGGTGAAGTAGGGATCAAAGATCTTATCCAGAAGCCCCTCTGGTATCCCGACCCCCTGATCTCGAATGCTTAAACGTACATAAGGCCCTGGGGGAAGGGGGAGATCATCCCGTGAGGTAATCCTTATATTCCGGGCCTCAATCTCGATAATCCCCCCTTCGGGCATGGCCTGTTTGGCATTGACCACCAGATTCTGAATCACTTGGCTTATCTGGGCCTGATCCACCTCGGCCACCCAAAGATCTGGAGCCAGATCATAGTGGGCCTTGACGTTAGAGCCACTTAAAGAAAATTCCACAGTCTCCACCAAAAGCCGACCGATATCTTCTTTTCTCTTTACTGGAATACTGCCCTTGGCAAAGGTCAAAAGCTGTTGGGTAAGGTTGCGGGCCTGGAGAGAGGCCTTCTCTAACTGGTCTAGAATCTGGGCCACTCTTCCTTCTTTGTCCAGAAGTTTGGCCAAGGAGACATTGCCCAGGATGGCCGTAAGAATGTTATTAAAATCATGGGCAATACCACCAGCCAGAAGCTCAAGTGATTTAAGCTTTTCCATCTTAAGGAGCTCTTGCTCAACCCTTTCCCGAAAAAGGGCCGCCCCAATGATATCGGCCGCGGCCTTAAGGGCCTCGGTCTCGGCCTGAGACCAGTCTCTGGATTCCTTAAAGCCCAAAAGCATTACCCCCCAAGGCCTCTTGCCGGCAAAAACAGGCACAAATATCAAGGAATCAAGTCCCATCTCCCTGAAGACCAACTGTTCCTGAGAAGGAAGTTCCTCCACCCTTTTCCCCCGAGGGGCTTCCCCAGGAACCTGAAGCAACCCCTGGGCCGATTTAGCCAAGGGAAGAGGTCCGGTCAGGACCCCCGAGCGATCCTCAAGACCTTCTTTAAGCCAATAACAACAAGGTTTAAAGAAAGGGAGATCGGAAGGGAGAAACTCAAGTAGAATAACCATATCGGCCGAGGTCGCCTCCCCCAGACGGGAGAGAACGTCGGTCATGGCCTCTTTGTTGAGAGAGGCCCGGAGGAAACGTTCTGCTGCCAGGCTTATGGCTTCAAGGATGTCTCCGCGGCGTCTAATTGTCTCTTCAGCCTTCTTGCGCTGGCTAATATCTCGAATAATGCCCAGGAAGACCGGCTCTTCCTGGTATCGCAGGAGAGATAGGGAAACCTCAATGGGAAATTCGGTACCGTCTTTCCTCACCGCCGTAAACTCAAGGGTTCGACCGGAAAGAAGGCTCTTGCCAGTTCTTTTAAAACGCCCGAAGGCCCTGAGATAGGACTCGTGATACTTCTCAGGGGCCAAAAAGAGATGGAGCTCCTGGCCCAAGGCCTCTGAGGCAGAGTAACCAAAGATGCGACTGGCAGCCTCGTTCCAATAGATGATTCGCCCCTCTTTGTCCATGAGGACAATGGCGTCAGGGGCCATCTGGCTGATGGCCCGGAAACGGGCCTCACTCTCTTTAAGGGCTAATTCTGCCTCTTTGATCGAAGTAATATCCTCAATGGCCCCTCGGAGAAAGATCCTGCCGGCCTCCTCTACCAGCCGGGCAGAAATCCGCACCCAGACTTTCTGGCCAAGATAAGTATAGAGCTGGGTCTCGAAGTTACTCACCCAGCCCTGGGCCTTGAGAATCTTGAGAAGATGGGCCCTGTCTGGCTGATTTACGTAAAGATCGTTGGCATTGGCTTTAAGGAAGCTCTTCCTGTCCGGATACCTTAAAATATCAACCAAGGCTTGGTTAGCCTCAATAATCTCTCCATCTATAGAAGACCAATAGAGCCCTACCGGAACATCCTCGACGAGGGTTCGGTACTTGATCTCACTTCTAAGAAGTGAGTCCTCAAGCTCTTTGCGCCTGGTGATATCCAGAAGAAGGATCATTACCGAAGAAGAACCATCGGCGTGGCTTATAGGGGTACTGATGATATAATACCAGCGTCTATCAAGAGGATTCTGGATCTCCCAACGAACAGTCTCCCCTTTTAGGACCCTAGGGTTGGGACACCAAGAGCAGACCTCCTTCTGACCAAAGATGACCTCGTAGCATCGACGACCAATGGCCGAAGGCCCCATGCAGGCCCTCATAGCCTGATTCATAAATTCTATCCGGTAATCGGCAGAACAGATGTAAATAAAGCCCTCAAAGCCCTCGATCATGGCCCGATAACGGGCCTGAATCTTGAGAAGATCTTCTGGACTCTGGCCCAGACTGGCGGCATCGTTTATGACGTGGAAGACGGCCAAGGTGCGACCGGATTGATCCTTTAAAGGAGAAACCGAAACCCTGACATAGCCCAGAGGGGCCTCATAGAATTCGGCCTTGTGGGGAGATCCTTCCTCCAGGGTGAGTACGTGGGGGCAGAAGGGAGGAGGTTGTTCGGCCTTGTGGAGAAGCCGGTAACAGAACTGCCCCCTTAATTCCTCGGGCCTCTTTTTTAAGAGTTGGGCCTGGGCCTCGTTAGCCAATAGTATGCGGAAATTTGGATCGATGATCATCGCCGGCTCAGACAGGCCCTCCAGGAGGATCTTCCAGGCAGAGAGATAGACCTCGGGAGATTCTCTTTCTTGCCCTGGGCTCTTCATGCCGGCTCCGTTTAAGAATTAATTATCGAAAAGGCCCCAAAGATCTTTAATATCGACCACAAATTGCCGTCTTTGGCAAATATTACTTAGGTGATTTAGCGAAGATATTTTTTCGTTTGGGGAGAGCATCTTGAAGAGTATCTTCAATTGTAGGGAAAAATGATAAAAAGATTTATTCTACCGGAGCAAAGAAATATCTACCAACTGGAGCAGAGATATTCCCCTTCCCTGAGTAAGGAAGTATAATATTTCTTTCAAAAGAAAAGGCCGCCACTGAAATTACTCCACTTCTTTCTCTCACCAAACCCACCTTTGCCGGACAATATGTCTTGCCAGCCTCGTTACCCGCTGCTGCCACTACTATTGTCCCGGCTCGAGCGGCTTCTTCGGCAGCCTGACAGAGATCACAACCACCGTTACATTCCCAAAGCCCCCATTTTGGATGATAAACCCCCAGACTGATATTAATTGTTTGGATCCTTCTATTTACCGCCCACCTAATTCCTTTTATCAAATTCTCTTCCTTTCCACGCCCTGTGGCCCTTACTACCTTAACGTTAAAAAGACGGCTTCTTGGAGCTACAGCCAGAAGAAGTAAGGCCACTATAGTGCCATGGCCGTTCAGATCATCAATGCCCTCTCCGGTAAAATCTACCGAATCCTCCAAAGTGGCCCGGATCCAGGGATGATCTATCAAAAGACCAGTATCAAGCACCGCCACTTTAATCCCTGCCCCTACGTATCCCTGTCCATGAGTCTTTTTAAGACTCTGGAAAAAGGGATGATCTGGGAGTAGGGGAGCTAGATACCTCTTAGACTGAGGATCATAGACCTTGGATAGAAGAGCCCCTTTTTCTCCGGGACTCCCCCCCCAGAATCTCAACTCTTTCGTCTTCTATCATAGCTAGATGCCTAAAAGAAAAGGAAAAGCAAAGCCAACAAGACAACGCCAAGGGCTAAAAGAGGGAGTTTCCTGGCCAGTTTCTCTGCTAGGCTATATCCTTGATCTTCAGAAAGTACAGTCACATCCTTAGGAAGTTTGATGGCTACACCACCGGCCAAAAAAGCACCGCTAATCATGATTAGCGGTCCTATCTGGTTAGTTTTAAGGATAAAATCTTTCAATTTGAATTCAAAAAGGATCTCTTTACCTGGAAAAGAGAGGCTAACTCCTAGACCAATAATCATGAAAATGATTCCCACCCAGATCAGGACCGTATAGGTAATGGAAACCCTCACCCCAGCCCCCCGAAATCTAAAATTAGAACCATTTTGTCCGATTATAAAATTGAAAAAACAGAAAATACCAGAGAAATCTTTGACAACAGCCCCTAAGATGAGTGGTTAAGCTGGAGATAGCTAGAGGGGTTGGTGGAGATGGAGGGATTCGAACCCTCGACCTCCACGTTGCGAACGTGGCGCTCTCCCAACTGAGCTACATCCCCACCCAGGATTTTTAAGCTACCTAGAGCAAAGAACCCTGTCAAGAAGGCTCGGGATATAGGGCTAACTCTTTTTTTCTCGCAAATTCTCCCTCAATCATCTTAACCTTTCGGTTGACAAGCCCCTAAGGGGTGTTAGCCTTTAGAATCATTTAATTTTTCACAAAAGGAGGAAGAGGTGAAAGTTGCCCCTGACACGGTAGTTACCCTCACCTATCGCTTGGAGATAGAAGGAGGGCAGGCCCCGGATTGGTTTACCAGGCCCATGAAGGCCCGCTTTATCTATGGTCGCGAAAGGATCATCCC
Organism: Thermosulfuriphilus sp.; assembly: GCF_054026695.1. Taxonomy (NCBI): domain Bacteria; kingdom Pseudomonadati; phylum Thermodesulfobacteriota; class Thermodesulfobacteria; order Thermodesulfobacteriales; family Thermodesulfobacteriaceae; genus Thermosulfuriphilus; species Thermosulfuriphilus sp. Next base: position 82,561 of record NZ_JBPMLP010000001.1, on the reverse strand, counting down.
CGCAGTAGAGAAGGCCATAGCCGGCCGACAAGAAAGTGAGACCCTTACAGTTACCATCCCTCCGGAACAGGCTTATGGCCCCTATGATGAATCCCTGATCAATGAAGTGCCTTTGGCCAAACTTAAGTATCCTGAGAAGCTTAAAGTCGGTGAATTCTATGAAGAAGAGGTCACTCCTGGCCGGAAGATGTTTTTCTTGGTCAAGGAAATAAAAGAAGACCGGGTGGTAGCTGATTTCAATCACCCGGCTGCTGGCAAAAACGTTCAGATCATTGTCACCATTGACGAAGTCCGGCCGGCTACGGGGATGGATCTAATGGCCCTTCAGTTCAGCCAGGCCGGCTCTGGATGAGCCTGTTAAATTATTGGGGGGCGGCGCCCCCCGTTTTATCGATGGTTACATCCCCTCCTTCTGGCACTCCTCAATGGCTCGATCGATTTCGGCCTGAAGATCCATAGGAAGCCCATCAATCTTTACGTTGAGGAAGCCTCTAACGATGGTGGCCGTAGCCTCGTCTTCATCAAGGCCCCGGGCCATGAGATATTCGATTTCTTCCTGGGCGATTTTGCCCACAGCGGCTTCATGAGACATGTCTACATTTTGGAGGTGGGCCTCAAGCTCTGGGATGGCCCGAATAATACCCTTGTCTGCTAAGATAAGCCCCTGGCATTCTAGATGGGCCTTAATATCAGGAGCCTCACCAACAAGATGCCCCCGGGCGATAATCGTCCCCCCATAAGAAATAGTCCGGGAGACAATCTCTGCCCGACTGCCTTCAGCAGACAGATAGACCCGCGAGCCAACATCATGATGGGAGCCAGCAGGAGAGACGATCACAGAGTTGAATCTTGCCAGCGCCCCCCGACCGGTGAGACGGGCCGTCGGATAGGTTTGGATAGATTTCACCGGCCTAAGGGAAACATAATTTGAGAGAAAGGTCCCCCCTTCTTCAATAAATATCCCAGTTCGAGGGCGGACATGGATGTTCTCACTCCAGTTGTGGATCATGGTAAAGACCAGCTTGGCTCCAGGTTTGACATAGAATTCGGAAATTCCGATATGAAGGCCAGAAATAAGGTGAGGAGCCGTAGTGCAGCCGGTAATCACATGGAGTTCGGAGCCTTCTTCGGCAATAATAATGTTGTGGACCTTCTGGGCAATATTTTCTTCCCGAATATAAAGACAGGTCTGGACAGGATAAACGATCTTTTCTCCGGGGAGGGCCCTGATAAAATAGCCGTTGTCAAGGTCTACTTCAGTGGCCTTGACAAACTCATCAGCCTCAGGGGAGACGGCTTTCCACCAGTATTCTTCCAGCCAGCTATAACGCTTTAGGGCCTCAGTTATCGGAAGAAGCTCAAGGCCCTTCGGTTTGGCCTCACAGTGGATCACATTACAGTTGCTCTGGACAAAGGTCCCTGAACGGCCCTTTTCCGAAAGATCTATCCCGGTCTCTCGGAGCCTCTCTATCTCCTCTGGGGAAAGTTCCCCCAGATCATGAGGAGCTGGAGCCTCTTTGGCCGAACGAAATAGGCTGAGATCTATATCCTTTTGAGACATCGGAGACACTCCTCGTAGCCGTGTTTTTGAATTCCCTCAAAGATCTCCAAAGGATTACCGTGACAGTATATCTGCCCGTCGAGCATGACGTAGCCCCGATCGGCAGTAACATAGTTAAGGATAAAGCCGGTGTGGGTAATGATTAGGCCGGATTTGGTCCGTCGGCGGTGGACGTCTTTTTCCAATAAGCGGCGGATCATCTGCCCGATGACCTGAAGATTTTCCATATCTACTCCGGACTCTGGCTCATCCAAAAGGACCAAGTCCGGATTTTGGGCCAGGAGTTGGAGAAGTTCACTTTTTTTGATTTCCCCCCCTGAGAATCCCAGGTTGACGTCCCGGTCCAAAAAATCTTCAAAACCATAGGTTAAGGCCAATTCCTGGGGGTTAACCTTTCCTTGGCTACAAATAGTCAACATATCTCTAAGCCTTACTCCTCTAAGGGTGGGCGGCCTTTGAAAGAGGATTCCAATCCCTCTCTGGGCCCGCTCGTAGGGAGGCATATCGGTAATATCTTCTCCTTTGAAGAAAATTCGGCCGTGTTTGACCTTGTATCCGGCAAAGCCCATGATCGTCATAAGGAGGGTTGTCTTACCGGAACCATTACGCCCAAAAAGAGCATGGGTCTCGCCGGAGGGGATCTCCAGGTTAATCCCTTTAAGGACCTCCCGACCGGCGACTTCCACCCAGAGATCTTCTATCCTGAGCATGGAATTCTCCTACTGAGGTTTAAATTTCTTCAGGCAGCAGTAGTATAATGGCCGCGGCCGCTTTGCCAAGTAGAAAAAAATAACAACTACAACTGTTTGAGTATCCCTAAAATTTAAGGAGAGCATCCTGAGAAGGCCGGCCTTTGTAGAGATAAATCTGGGAGCCATCAGGGCCAATTATCGGGGCCTCAAAAGACTCGTCGCCCCGGCCCAGCTGATCCCCATAGTCAAATCAGATGCTTACGGCCACGGGCTGATCCCCGTCTCCCGGGTTCTGGCTGAAGAGGGAGCCCTGTTTCTGGGGGTCTCAGAACTAGAAGAGGCCCTGGCCCTGAGGCAGGCGGGCATAAGAAGCCCAATCCTTCTCATCTCCGGCTTTGAGAAAGACTGGTTAAAGGAGATTATCCATCATGGCCTCACCCCCACGGTAAGCAATCTGGAGGAGCTCAAGGCCTTGGCCAAGGAAAAAAATCCCCCAGCCTTTCACCTAAAGATAGACACTGGCATGGGTCGGCTGGGCCTCAAGGGCCAAGGGCTAACTTTCGCCCTAGAGATGATCAAAGCCCAGAGGCTTCCCATTCAAGGGCTTATGTCCCATCTGGCCATGAGTTCTCCGGACGATCCTTACACCCTGGACCAGATCCGCCAATTCAAAGATATCCTTGAGGAACTCCACTCTCTTGGTCTGCCCTCTCCCTTGGCCCACTTGGCAAACTCAGCCGGGGCCATTCTTTATCCCGAGGCCCGTTTTGGAGCTGTAAGACCGGGGCTGGCTATCTATGGAGCCTATCCCCACGAGAGCTGCCGACCGGCTATCTCTCTCAGGCCGGCGATGAGATTCATCAGTCGAATTATAGAAATAAAAAAACTTCGTCCCGGAGAGGCAGTGGGCTATGGGCTTCTCTTCCGAGCCTCAAGGCCTTCTAAAATAGCTGTGGTTCCGGTAGGCTACGATAATGGTTACCTTAGATCCTTATCAGGCCGGGGAAAAGCGATTGTCCGAGGCCAGGTGGTCTCTGTAGTTGGATCGGTATGCATGAAAGCCCTTTTTCTTGATGTTAGTCACCTGAAGGAAGTAGATATTGGAGATGAGGTCCTTCTGCTGGGAGAGAGTAAAAAGAGATCCATCCGGGCCGAAGAGCTGGCTCAAGCCGCAGGCACCATTGCCTATGAACTCTTTTGTCTCTTGGGCAGGCTCAATCAAAAGGTCTTTATTGAGGGCTGAAAGATGTTTGGCATCGGGGTCCCAGAGTTAATAGTCATCTTTGTTGTGGCTTTAATTGTTCTCGGACCAGAAAGGCTCCCTGAACTTGCCCGAACTATTGCCAAAGGTATTGCTGAATTCAGACGTACAGCCAACGATGTCAAAAGGGAGCTGGAAATCGACGAACTGGCTCCCCCTCGCTGGGAGGAACTAACAGAATCGGCCCGTAAAACCTCAACCAAAGATCAAGAAGAAAGCTCCGCCACTCAATCACCTAAGGGAGAGGAAGGATCTAAACCCGAGGCTCCAGACGGCCCCAAATAAGCGATGGACATACTCCGTCTTCCCATATCCGCCCATCTGGCAGAACTCAGAAAGCGAATCTTAGTGGCTGTGGTTGCCGTCCTTATAGCCTGGGGGGTGGCTTATATCTTCTCCAGGCAGATCTTTGCCATCCTGGCCCGACCCCTTTCTCATTTTTTCCCCGGGGGAGATCCATTTCTGGTCTTTACCGCCCTGCCAGAAGCCTTCTTTGCCTATCTTAAGGTCTCTTTTTGGGTAGGCCTGATCCTGGCCTGTCCAGTAATACTTTTTGAGCTATGGCGCTTCGTCTCCCCAGGGCTTTACAGCCACGAACGCCGCCTCGCCCGGCGCTTCCTCCTGGGGGCCCTAGGCCTTTTTGCCGCTGGTGGCCTCTTTGCTTTCTTCGGAGTTCTTCCGGTGGTCTTGGGCTTTTTTCTCAGCTTTGCCAGTGAAGACCTAGTCGCTCTCCCCCGGATAGAAAGCTATCTTACCTTTTGTGCCAAACTTATCCTTACCTTCGGTCTTATCTTTGAGATCCCCTTTCTTATGTATGCTGCCGGGCGTCTAGGCCTCGTCTCTCGGAACTACTTCATCAGGCAACGTAAGATGGCTTGGCTGGCCCTTTATCTTCTAGCTGCTGTCCTGGTTCCCACAGATATTTTTACCCAGCTCCTCCTTGCCATCCCCATGATTATCCTCTATGAGTTGGGGACGTTGGTTGTACCCAAGGAAAAGAAGGAACCAGCAGAATCAGAGCAATGAAGCTTCTTCTTATCGGATTCGGCGGCTTTATAGGGGCCTTGCTCCGCTACTGGGTATCGGGACTCATCGTCCGAATATCTCCTCTTTTTCCCTGGGGTACCTTTGTGGTCAACGTCTCTGGAAGCTTTGCCCTAGGCTTTGGAGCTACCTTCATGGCCGAACGGCTCTTGGTTTCACCAGAGATCAGGCTCTTTGTAACTATTGGCCTACTAGGAGCCTACACAACCTTTTCCACCTTTGAATACGAAACTCTTATGCTCCTAGAGAAAGGAGCCACCTGGGGAGCCCTGGGAAATCTCTTTGGAAGCTTAGCGGCCGGCCTAGTGGCCGTAAAACTTGGACGAATTCTGGCCCAGATCCTCTAACTATTAACTATAAAAACGAAGAAAGTTTCGCAGAAGCCTTACCCCTTCGGGGATGTCTTCGGAGTCAAAGTCCCACTGTCGGGGTGGAGTATTTAGCCTCTGCCAGGCGGTAAGAGAGGTGCCAATAGATTCTGGATGAAACTGGACTCCTTCAACTGGAAGGCTTCGGTGACGGATGCCCATAATCTCGCCGGTTTCTGATCGAGCAGTAACTATCAGTTCTTCGGGCAGACTCTCCTCATCTATGAGAAGAGAGTGATAACGCATGGCCTCAAATGGATTAGGAAGTCCGGCATAGATGGTCTGCGAATCATGGTGAATAAGGGAAGTTTTACCATGCATAAGCCGTTCGGCCCGGACGACTCTCCCCCCAAAGGCCACCCCAATGCTCTGGTGCCCCAGACAGACCCCAAGGATGGGCAGACGGCCGGCAAAGTGGGCGATAGCAGCCACAGAGATTCCAGCCTCTGCCGGAGTACAGGGACCAGGACTGATAATTAGATGGGTTGGATCAAGGCCTTCAATCGTCGAAAGTTCTACCTGATCATTGCGAAAGACATGAAGTTCACAGCCCATAGCCCCCAAAAGTTGGACTAGATTGTAGGTAAAGGAATCATAGTTATCGATCATGACCACTCGGGCACCCATAAAAAAGCCTCCCTCTCATGGCAAGCTGTGGTTAACATGTTACATAAAACTTACTCCTTGACTAGCATCTCGAAAACAGGAGGTCTCATGGTCAAAATAGCCCCTTCAATTCTCTCAGCAGACTTTGGCCGCCTGGCTGAAGAGGTAAAAGCCGTGGTCGAGGCCGGAGCTGACGTCATCCATATTGATGTTATGGATGGCCACTTTGTACCCAACCTGACCATCGGTCCTTTGGTAGTTGAGGCCATCAGAAAGGTGACCGAACTCCCTTTTGACGTCCACCTAATGATAGAGGCCCCCGAGAGATATCTGGCAGATTTTGCCAGGGCCGGGGCCGACTGGATATCTGTCCACGTGGAGACCTGCCCCCATCTCCACCGAACCATCCAGCAGATAAAAGCCCTAGGGAAAAAGGCCGGGGTGGCCATCAATCCTGCTACCCCTTTGGAAACCTTAGAATATATTCTTGAGGAGCTCGACTATGTCCTCATCATGAGTGTTAACCCTGGTTTTGGAGGTCAGAGTTTTATCACTTCCTCCCTCCGAAAGATTGCCCGGTTAAAGGAACTCATCGACCAGCAGGGGCTCAAGGTCGCCATTGAAGTCGATGGAGGGATAAATTCTTCCACCATCGCTGCCGTGACCAAGGCCGGAGCCGAAATTCTGGTAGCCGGATCGGCCATCTACGGCACCGAAGATTACCGGCAGACAATATCTCAGATGAAAACACTGGCCTATGGCCACTAAAAGAGGAACTCTTTTTAGATGCCAAGAATGTGGTTACCAAAGCCCCAAATGGTTCGGCCGCTGCCCGGCCTGCTACCAATGGGGGACCTTGGTAGAAGAAACCTTGTCCCCCCCTTCCCTTACCCCCCGGAAAAAAACCGACATTAAACCCATCACCACTGTCAAACCTGGCCAGGCCAAGCGCATAGAGACCGGGCTGAGTGAGCTTGACCGGGTCCTCGGCGGGGGCTTGGTGCCTTCAAGCCTGGTCCTTATCGGAGGAGATCCAGGAATCGGCAAATCCACTCTTGTCCTTCAAACAGCTGCCTCTCTGGCCCAGAAGGGCATGAGAATCCTTTACGCCTCGGCAGAGGAATCTGAAGAACAGATCCGTCTGAGGGCAGAACGCATAGGAGCCTTAAGGCAAAGGATCTTCATTCTCGCCGAGACTGATCTTCAAAGTATCATGGCTGCCTGTGAAGAGCTTTCTCCCGGACTTTTGGTTATTGACTCTATCCAGACCATCCGGACCGAAGAGATTTCTTCGGCCCCTGGAAGTGTAGCCCAAGTAAGAGAATGTACCGCCCGGATCCTCGAATTTATAAAATCCCGCCAGACGGCCCTTTTTATCATCGGCCACGTCACCAAAGAAGGAGCTATTGCGGGCCCTAGAGTCCTAGAACATCTGGTAGACACTGTCCTTTACTTCGAAGGACAGGGGCGCAATCCCTATCGAATCTTAAGGGCCGTTAAGAATCGTTTTGGCTCCACCCAAGAGATCGGAGTCTTTGAGATGAGAGACCAAGGCTTGATACCCGTGGCTAACCCCTCCTGGATCTTTGTGGCCGAGAGACCAGAGGGGATCTCTGGATCTGTAGTGACAGTAAGCCTTGAGGGCACTCGCCCTTTTCTCATAGAAATCCAGGCCTTAGTCGGCCTAAGCCCCTTGGCGACCCCCCGCAGGACAGCCATTGGTCTTGACCCTTACCGGATCTCCCTCCTGGTAGCCATTCTGGAACGCCGAGCTGGACTCAAACTCTATGACCGGGATATCTTTGTCAATGTGGTTGGAGGGCTGAAGCTCAATGAGCCAGCAGTGGATCTGGCTGCCGCTCTGGCCATGGCCTCTAGCCTTTTTGATCGTCCCTTGCCCCCAGATCTCATCACTTTTGGAGAGATCGGCCTTGCCGGAGAGATAAGAAGGGTGGACAGGGTTAAAGAGAGGCTTCGAGAGGCCCGAGGCCTCGGTTTCCAGAAGGCCCTAATCCCCAGAGGAACAGGAGAAAAAATCCCCGAGATGGAAATCATCGAGGTCTCCTCCCTTAAAGAGGCTCTTGACCTCTTCTTTTAGGCGAGATTGACCTTGTCAAGTCACAGCAGGGCCTTGTATTATGGCAAACCAAAATTCCATCTGGAGGAGAAACCATGGGGGATAAAGTAATCCAGGTAACTGATGCCACCTTTGAGCAGGAAGTAATTAACTCCAACACTCCTGTCCTGGTAGACTTCTGGGCGGCTTGGTGTGGACCTTGTCGGGCTATTGCTCCTATCATTGATGAGCTGGCTGAAGAGTATGCCGGTCGACTCAAGGTAGCCAAACTCAACGTGGACGAGAGCCCCATTACCCCGGGTAAATTTGGCATTAGAGCTATCCCTACTCTTATTCTCTTCAAGGATGGGCAAGTAGCTCAACAGATCACCGGCGCTGTAGCCAAAGCCACCATTGAAGCGGCCATAAAAAAGGTGCTTGACTAGATCCTATGGAGACTCAACTGACCATCATCGGTGGGGGCCCGGCAGGCCTTACAGCCTATATTTATGCTGCCCGGGCCCGACTGAAGACCATCCTTATAGACAAGTTGGGCACCGGGGGGCAGGTCCTGACCACCGACTGGGTAGAAAACTACCCTGGATTCTCCGAAGGCCTTAGTGGCTACGATCTCTCGCAACGCTTCTTTGAACACGCCAAAAAGTTCGGTCTGGAGCCCCTTGTAGGGGAAGTCAACCGAGTCAGCCGCCAAGGATCAACCTTTCACCTGGAGACTACCCTGGGTCCTATTGAGGCCCAGGCGGTAATTGTGGCCACCGGGGCCCGCCCCAATCGATTAGGAATCCCTGGAGAGGAGGAATTGACAGGCAAGGGCGTCTCCTATTGTGCCACCTGTGATGGCCCCTTCTTTCTGGATCAAGAGATTGCTGTGGTTGGAGGCGGAAATACCGCCGTTCAGGAGGCCCTTTACCTAACCAGATTTGCCAAAAAGATCTATATTATCCACCGCCGTGATCGCCTACGGGCGGCCAAGATCCTCCAGGAAAGGGCTCTTGCCCACAGGAAGATCGAAATCATCTGGGATACTGTAGTAGAGAAGATCGAAGGAGACGACGAGGTCAAAGCTGTTTCTCTTTATAACCGTCGCACAGGTCAAAGAAGCCGGCTACCAGTAGGGGGAGTTTTTATCTTTATCGGTATCGTCCCTCAGGCCGAATTCGTGGGCCCGGATCTGGTGGACAAAGACGACCGAGGTTTTATTATTACTGACTCCGAGATGACTACCAAGACCAAGGGACTCTTTGCCGCCGGAGACGTGAGGGCCAAATCCTGCCGCCAGATTGTCACCGCCTGCGGGGACGGGGCCACAGCTGCCTATCAGGCAGAGCAATATCTGGACTCCCTAGAATCATGAGGTTGAGGGGCTCGGGTGTCAGGACTATTGGGGCTGTTCTCCTAGGTTTGGTTCTAATGACCAGCTGTTTCCATCGGCTTGGCCCTGAGGCCGGCGGAGATAGAAGCCTCTGGTCTTGGCTCAAAAGGACGGCGGCCCCCAGGCAGAAGAGTCTCCAGGAAGAGGTCAGAGAAGCCATGAAGGATTTTGAGCGGGGCCGATACGTGGTCGCCTTTGAAAAGTTTCAGACCATCAGAGATCGGTATCCAACCACCCCTTACGCCCTGCTTGCCGAGCTGAAAATGGCTGACTGCAAGTTCTACTCTGGCTCTTACGAAGAAGCCATCGTCCTTTATGAGCAGTTCGAAAAGCTCCACCCCACCAATGAAGCCATTCCCTACGTCATCTTCCAGATCGGCTCCGCCTACTACCGGATGATGCTCTCCCCAGACCGAGATCAGACCAATACCCGCAAGGCCATCGAGGCCTATGAACGACTCCTTCGCGATTACCCTGATAGCCCTTATACCTTTGAGGCCAGACGCCGAATTGGACGCTGTCGTGACAATTTAGCCGCTCATGAGTATTATGTAGCCCACTACTACTTTCGGGTGAAAAAGTACCGGGCGGCCTATGCCCGTCTGGAATATCTTTTGAAGATTTATCCGGACACCCGCTCGGCCCCAAAGGCCCAGAGACTTCTTCGGAAAACGGTCCAGAAACTAGGGCCGGAGTTTAAGCCAGCAGAGAGTCCGATTCCTTAAGGAGTAGACAACAATGGGAAAGGTGGGCGAAATTTACCGCTTTGGGGTCTCTATCCCCTCGGAACTCATCGAGGCCTTTGATCGTTACATTGCTGAAAGGCATTATACCAATCGCTCCGAGGCCATAAGAGACCTTATCCGAGAAAAGCTTGTCGAAAGGGAGTGGGAGACCAGTGGCCGGGAGGTGGTGGGAACGATTACCTATGTCTATGACCATCATCAACGGGAACTGGTCGATCGCCTGATAGATCTTCAACACGGCTACCATGAAAATATCCTTGCGGCTCAACATATCCATCTGGATCATGACAATTGCCTAGAGGTTATCATCGTCAAGGGGCACCCAAGGGTCATCCGGGAGTTAGCTGATCGAATTCACTCCACCAGGGGGATTAAACACTGCCAGCTAACTATGACCACAACCGGTAAAAATCTAGTCTAAATTTCCCAAAAATCTCCATAGACGAAGGAAAATGATGATTTCTGAGATCAAACCGGTAAGTATCGAGGAAGAATTAAAAAAATCATATCTTGACTACGCCATGAGCGTTATCATCGGACGGGCCCTGCCCGATGTCCGCGACGGGCTCAAACCTGTCCAGCGGCGGATTCTCTACGCCATGTACGAGCTCAAAAACGACTGGAACAAGCCTTATAAGAAGAGTGCTCGTATTGTTGGAGATGTAATCGGTAAGTACCACCCCCACGGAGACGCCGCCGTCTACGATACCTTGGTCAGAATGGCCCAGGACTTTACGATGCGCTATCCCTTGGTGGATGGTCAGGGAAACTTTGGCTCCATAGACGGAGACGCCCCGGCGGCCATGAGATACACCGAGGTCCGGCTGGCCAAGATGGCCCATGAACTCATGGCCGACCTGGAAAAGGACACTGTTGACTTTGTTCCTAACTACGACAACACCCTCAAAGAGCCCAGTGTCTTGCCCACCAAGATCCCCAATCTTTTGGTAAATGGTTCTTCCGGAATCGCTGTAGGTATGGCCACCAACATCCCTCCCCACAACTTGGCAGAGGTCATCGACGCTCTGGTGGCCATGATTCGTAATCCAGAGATCACCATCGATGAAATCCTGGAACTTCTACCTGGCCCTGATTTTCCCACAGCCGGATTTATTTGCGGCCGAAGTGGGATTAAAGAGGCCTATTTCAGTGGCAAGGGAATTATCAAGCTGCGGGCCCGGGCCCTTATTGAACGAGATAAAAATAAGACCTCAATCGTTATCACCGAGCTTCCCTATCAAGTCAACAAGGCCCGGCTGGTTGAAAGGATCGCCGAGCTAGCCGCTAGTAAGAAAATCGAAGGCATTGCGGATGTCCGCGACGAAAGCGACCGTGAGGGTCTTAGGGTGGTTGTTGAACTCAAGAAAGAAAAAGCTGATTTGGCCCCAGTAGTCCTCAACCAGCTCTATAAGCATACCCCTCTTGAGACGAGCTACGGAATAATCTTCCTGGCCCTGGTAAACAACCGGCCCGAGCTACTCAATATTCGAGAGCTCCTGGGGCTGTTTCTCGAACATCGCAAGGCGGTGGTCATCCGCCGGACCCGTTATGACCTGAAAAAGGCCGAAGAACGGGCCCACATCCTTGAAGGGCTGAAGGTCGCCTTGGCCAATCTCGATGAAATTATTGCCCTTATTCGGGCCGCCCGTTCTCCCAAAGAGGCCAAGGAAGGTCTTATGAAGCGTTTCAAACTCACGGAAATCCAGGCCCAGGCCATACTGGATATGAGACTTCAGCGCCTCACCGGGCTTGAACGCGACAAGATCTTAGCCGAATACGAGGAAGTCCTCAGGAATATCGCCTGGTATCGCCAGATACTTTCAGACGAATCGGTCTTAATGAAGATCATCGAGGAAGAACTTCTTTCTGTCCGCAAAGAATATGGCGATACCCGCCGCACGGAAATCATCAGCGATCCGGGAGAAATCAAAGTCGAGGATCTTATTGCCGAGGAAGACATGGTGGTTACCATTAGCCACCTGGGCTACATCAAGCGTAATCCGGTCTCCCTCTATCGGAGCCAACGCCGCGGTGGCCGGGGTGTTACAGGTATGGAGACTAAGGAGGAGGACTTCGTCGAACACCTCTATATTGCCTCCACCCATGACTATATCCTTTTCTTCAGTAATATCGGTCGGGTATACTGGCTGAAGGTCCACGAGATCCCTCAGGCCGGACGTACTGCTCGAGGCAAGGCAATTGTCAATCTACTTCCCCTTCAGCAGGGAGAAAGGATTACCGCCGCCATCAAGGTTCGTTCTTTTGAAGAAAACTCCTACGTGGTCATGACTACCAGAGCCGGAATTATCAAGAAAACAGCCCTACAGGCCTTCTCCAATCCTCGGACAGGAGGGATCATTGCTGCTAAAATCCACTCCGGCGACGAACTGATTGCCGCTGCGTTGACCACCGGTGAAAAACACATCTTCTTGGGCACTCGTTATGGGCAGGCCATCCGTTTCCATGAGGCCGATGTCCGACCCATGGGCCGGCAGGCGACCGGAGTCAAAGGGATCGAGCTGGCCAAAGGTGATTATCTGGTAGCCATGGAGATCCTGGAGCCCGAAGAGACGGCCACTATTCTCACCGTAACCGAAAATGGCTTTGGTAAACGGACACCGGCCGAAGAATACCGGGTCCAATCTCGGGCCGGAAAGGGCATCCTCACCATACGAATAACCTCAAAGAATGGACCAGTGGCCGGCATACTCAAGGCCACCGAAGAAGACGAAGTTATGCTCCTTTCTCAGACAGGCAAGATTATCCGTATCAAGGCCAGCGATATCCCCATACATGGCCGAACGGCCCAGGGGGTAAGGTTAATCTTCCTACAGCCAGGAGAGAAACTTGTTGGCGTGGCCCGAGTGGCAGAGAGGGAAGAATGAAGGTTTGTGTGCTTGGAGCCGGAAGCTGGGGAACGGCTCTGGCTAAATTATTGGCCGAAAAAGGAATCCAGACCAGTCTCTGGGCCAGACGGAAGGACTTAGCCCAAGAGATAAGGATTCGCCGGGAAAACATCTCCTACCTACCTGGTATCAAACTCCCCGAAGGCCTTGAGGTAAGCCATCTTCTTGAAGAGATCCTGGTAGGAGCCGAAGTTTTGGTCATTGTCGTCCCTTCCCATGGTTTTCGGCAAACACTAAGGGCTGCCCGGGCTTTTATCCCCTCAGGGCTCAAAGCCATTGTTTCGGCCACCAAGGGCATCGAGACCGAAAGCCTCAAGAGGATGAGCCAACTCATTGAAGAAGAACTGCCCCAAATGGCGGCCCGGGTGGGAATCCTTTCGGGGCCAAGTTTTGCCCAGGAGGTAGCCAGGGAGGTTCCCACAGCAATAACCATCGCTGCCCATCTGCCAGATGTGGCCGAGATGCTCCAGAGACTCTTTCACACCTCATTTTTTCGGGTCTATACTACCAACGATGTCATCGGAGTTGAGCTTGCTGGGGCCCTTAAGAACGTCATTGCTATTGCTGCTGGGATGGCCGAGGGGCTAGGGTTTGGAACCAACACCCGAGCAGCCCTGATCACCAGGGGGCTGGCTGAGATCAGCCGATTGGGCCTGAGACTTGGAGCCAACCCCTTAACCTTTGCCGGATTAGCTGGGTTAGGAGATCTGGTTCTGACCTGTACAGGTCCCCTTTCTCGAAACCGCCAAGTGGGCCTGCGCTTGGGCCGAGGAGAAAGCCTCCAGACAATCCTTGAGAGCATGCAGATGATCGCTGAGGGAATCAAAACGACCAAGGCCGCCTATCGTTTGGCCAAAGAGATCGAGGTGGAACTCCCTATCACTGAAAAGGTCTATGAGATTCTCTATGAGGGAAAATCTCCGGCCCAGGCCGTCCGAGAGCTCTTGTCCCGCGAACCCAAGCCGGAGATGCCTAGTTACCCTAGTTACATGGAGATTATGTGAGGCTGGAGGACGATTACTAGCTCCCGACTCTGAACAACCTGAGACTTATGGCGGAACATTCCCCCCACAACCGGAGCATCACCTAGGCCAGGAACCTTGGAGGCTTGGTTCTGCTCCTCTCGAGTAATAAGCCCTCCCAGGACCAGAAGCTCTCCATCTTTAACCCGAGCAAAGGTTGCCAGATTACGCAGCTGGACAATAGGTAATTGTACATACTGATTCTGACTTATTTCTACCAGCTGAATATCCTCAACCACCGAGGTCACCGGAATAATGTAAAGGATGACCTCGTCATCGCTGACAATATTGGCCACCACCGACATCCCCACCCCAGAGAAGACGGTGTCAGTCTCCGAACTATAGCTTACCGAACCAGTGTCCGCCTGTGTGGTGGAGGAGACAGACTTGAGATAGGCAATATTGGTCCCTACTGTAAGGGTGGCCCCATGACCGTTGAGAAGGGAGATTTTAGGATTGGCCAAGACCTTGACGTTTCCATAACTCCTGAGGGCATCAAGGATTACGGAAAAGGTCTGAGGTTGGAGACTGATCTCCCGGATAAACTTGACTCCTTTGAAGGGATAAATATGGGAACGATATTCCTGGGAAGTCTCAATGGTCTCACTGGCATTGCTTCCTGTAACCTTGGTATAGGCGGCGATCCCCCCTTCGATGGCCTTAAGGGCTGGTTCACTACCAAAATAGATAGCAGCCTCCAGAACCCGATGAAGGACATCGTCCCAGTTGATTCCGGTCGCCGTGGCCTGAGTGAGTTCGACCTCAATGATTTTGGCCTCTACTACCACCTGACGATAGAGCTCTTTCCTTAAGTCTTCAAGATATCGTTCGACCTCTTCCAAGACCCGAGGGGGAGCCGTCACCCGAATCAGACCTACCGGACGATCCACAGTAAAATAGCCAAATTTACCGTAGATAGTTCTGGAGCCAGCGGCCTCCTCAGAAGGTTCGTTTCCTCCGGACCCAGGGGTAGGAGGGCTCTGGGTCAGCCCAGGAGGGATATGCGGCTCCGAAGGAATTTCTCCTGCAGTTTCCTCAATGGGTTTCTCACCCCCATTGAGAATGACCAAAAGATTGTTTTCTAGATCGCTCCAAAAGTCGATTATGTCTCGGGAATCAACATCAAGCCTTAGTTGCGAAGACATTTTATCCTTGGCAGACTCTCCGCCTGCCCCAAGCAGATCTCCACCGATAGAGGAGCTAAAGCTTTCCTTAAGAAAGGGCATGGCCAGATAATAGGAACGGGTATCCTTGTATTTGATTATCAGGGTATTGCCCTTGAGTTCGTAAAAATAGTCATGCTGGCGAAGAACGTTGGCGATGGCCTCATAGAGATCATCCTCAGGACGGATATGGACATCTACCAGGGCATTAGGATCAACATCACTGGCCCAGCTCACGCTGATATCTTTGAGTTCGGCCAGTTTTTTAATGACTTCCCTTAAGCGAACCCGACCATCTTTGGAGACGATCTCCGCTCCCACTGGGGTATAGGGACGGCCAGTCTTAAGCTCAGAGACCACAGGCTTGACGATAAATCGTGGCTCCTCAAAAAGACGGGGCGAGATCTCAGGTTGTTTTTCCGGAGCCTGAACCTTTTTCTCCTCTTTCTTTTTGGGTTTGACCTCAGGGATACTGATCTGACTGGTTTGCTCCTCTATGGGAGGGACTGTCCCCGCGCAGCCCCAGAGGAAAAAAAGGCCGATAATAATGGCTATCCAGGACACCCTACGGTGCATCTTGACCCCCTCCTTGACAGACTTTATCCCTTCTTTCTTTAAGAATCTTCCGGACGACCTCAGGCAGATTAAAACCGCCCCGAATAAGTTGTTCATAGTTCTGGCAGGCCCGATCAGGATCCAGCTTCTCCAAGACCCTGGCCTTGGCCACTGCCACCTGGAGGCTAGGACCAGCAAGCTCTTCGTAGCGTTCATAAAATCTCAAAGCCTCAGGAAGCCGTCCCTGCCTTTCCAGAAAGGCAGCATAGTTGTAATAGGCCTCAGGGATATGGGGGCGCCCAGTAAGGGCCTTCTTGAAGAGGACTTCGGCCTTGTCTTGATTTCCCAGGGAGGCTTCCGCCAAGGCCCCATAGAGGGCAGCCTCGGCATCAAGAGGGGTCTTTTTGAGGACAGCCTGGCTATAAAAGGCAGCCTTAAAATAATTGCCCGCCTGATAATGCAAATAGGCCAGCTTTTTAGCGACATCAAGGCTTTCCGAGTTAAGTTCATAGGCCCGCTCATAAAGGACTATAGCCTGAAGCCTTTGGCCTTTTTTCTCCAGCTGCCAAGCCCTCTCTACCAGTTCTCTGGCCTCATGTTGGGCCTTTTTTTCAGTCCGGATAAGGCGGGCCATCTGGATGACCTCTGGGCTGACGATCTTGGTCTTAAGTTCTCCAATAGCCTCTCCTTGTTGGGTCTCAGCTTCTTTTTTGCCCGAGTGAGGTCGGATAAGGATGGTATTGAGACGTTCTTCCTTCTCCAAGTTCTTAAGATCCAGGATCAGCTCCAGAGCCAAATCCCAGGGGACATCTCGCAGGGAGAGTGTGATCGTGCCCTCAACCCCTTCGTCCACGATGAAGTTGCGGCCACTTATGTCCCCAAGAAGTCTAAAGACGTTGTGGATATCGGCCTTGTAAAAATCTACCGTGATCTTCTGGCCACTATAGGTGGAGATCTTCCGGCTAGGCGATGGGGAATCTGTAGGAGAAGCAAGGACACCTTCTTTCCAGACAACAACCCGGACCTCCCCCGGATCTTTGACCACTTTGTAAGCTATCTGCTGGTCTTCAAGGAGATAGAGTCGAATAAGAAGGTCCTTGCCCCGGGGGGTAATGAGGACCTTGCTGATCAGGCTGCTGTCTCCAGAAAGAAGAGGAGGAAGGCCTTGGGCCTCAGCAGCTAAGCCCCGCAGACGAACCTCAATCCTGGCCGGGGCCTTTTTAAGCTCGCTCCCGATGGAACCTATCTTCCCCCGGATAATCAAGGCCACCTGGCCTTGATCCTCGGCTTGAAGCCCTATTTCAGATACATAATCCCCCCATGCAAGAGATGGACCGAGGAGAGTAAAGACAAAGATGCCCAGAATAAAGAGTCTAGCCATTACTATCCTCTCCTCCTATCTTGAGCCGAAGCTCAATTTTTTTAACGATCTCCCTCCCCCAGGCCTTGGTCTTTATCTCCATGATGAGGCTGTTGGGAGTTACTTCACTAACCCTAGCCCTCTCAATACCCACAACAGTTCCCTTGCGGACCACATAACCCCTCCCCGTAGGGTCCTCGATCATCCCCAAGGCCTCACCTTGGGAAAAGACGATGGCCGTCAGACGGAACTGGCTTACTGGAAAGCCCTCTAGGGGACTTTGGACCCCTCGGGACTGCTTGGGCTGGGATTCCGGAAGATAAAAGGGGACAAAGGGATCTGGTTTCCCTGCTGGATTGTAATGAAAGTTAGAGGTGATCCCCAAGAGAAAGAGGATTTCTTCATCAATGGCCCAGACCTTGGGGGATATTGTGATCAAAAAGGCAATTAACAGTATACGGATCACCAGCTTATTTTTTGGAGGCATTTTTGCCACCCTTCTTATTTTTCTGGTCTTTGGTCTCAGTAAGCTTTTTCATCTCTGACTCATCCACGAAACGAAAGGTCATCAATTCACAGTCTGTGGTCAGTGTGAGTTCAGGACTGTCCTCTTTGGGACCAATCATTTTGAAGGATCTAACCAAGACCAGACGATCAAGATCTTTTATCTCATCAAAGAATATGCCAAAAGAATGGTAGGTACCTCTTACTGAAACCTTGACAGGAATCACTGCATAGCCGTCTTTAATTTCTTCTTCTTGGGGCTCAAAGCGAATGAAATCCAAACCAGACATTTTCCCAGCTTTAGCTACTAATTCAAGCAAAGAAGAAATTTCCTTTTTATCAGGAAGAATAACACTCACTTTCTCAAAAACTCTCTCTTCATCTCTCATTTCTTTAGCCAATCTATTAATACTTGCCGATTTAATCTTAAGAATTTCTATCTGCCTTTTCAGAGAAATACACTGATTATCAACTTTCCTTAAGGCATCAAGAGTGGGCATAAGTAAAAAATTAACAAAAAGTGCAGGAATGAGAACAAAAATCAGTATAGCTAGAAGGATCTTTGTCCTTTTTTCTTGGGCCTCTATACTAGAGATAAGTTTATTTAGATACTGATTTAGCCTGCTCATAATCAACCACTTTTACACGAAATTTAAAACTAGTTACACTTTTAGAGCCAACCTTTTTCTCTTCAGAAACAACACGTATTGCATCCCTAAAAAAGGGAGAAGATTCAATCTGCCTCATATATAAAGCTAAAGTAAGGTTATCAAGAGAAACACCCTCCAATAGGAGCTCTTCATTATCTAAGGTAATAGAAGTGAGATACAAACGACCCTCGGGCAACTTACTAGCCACAACATCTAAAACTCTTACCGGGATTTCTCTTCGACCAGCAAGCTCCTTAATAAGATTTATCTTTTTGGTAATAATCTTCTTCTTTTTCTCTATTTCGATAACCTTAGCATAAATCTTCTTATATTTATCATAGTCTGCCTGGATCTTTTGTAGATCTTTCTCGCGCTGCATTTTATTAAGGGCAATTATTCCCCAGAAAGCAAAAAGAAGTAAATATAGACAAACTGCTCCTACCATAGAATAGACTACAACATCTCGACGCCGTTGTCTTACAGAAACAGTCTTTTGAGGTAAAAGATTTATCTTTATCATGACTCATCTACAAGGTCCGTCAGACAAGAACCAAAACAGATAGCCATCTGAACAGAGGCCCGACGGACGTAATCTTGATCTATCTTTTGAGGATCAGTCTCCAGGCGAGAGAGGGGATCGAGGGAATAGACTTCAAAATCAAGGTCCTGTTGGAAGGACTGAAGAAGCCCTTTTATCCTGGTTGATCCCCCCACCAGGTAGACTCCGGAGACGTTTAGATCCCCGAAACTGACTTTGGCAAATTCCAGGGCCTTTTTGACCTCCTTGATCCAGCGCCTTCGAGCCTCCTCCATGGCCTCCTTTACCTTAGGGAAGCGTTCATCGTTAGGAGAGATAGTTACTTTAAGTTTTTCGGCCTCTTCAAAGGGAATATCCAGGGCCTTAGCAATATCGCTGGTGAGTTGATTACCCCCCTGAGCCACGTCTCGAACAAAAATCGGCCCCCCTTTAGACCAGAGGGAAACGGTCATCTTGCTGGCCCCTATGTCAACCAGAGCTGCCCCTTTATCCCCCACACAATACTCATAGGTATTAGAAAGGGAGAGAACGTCTACTCCGATGACTATGGGCACAAGACCTGCCTCCATGGCCAAAGAAGAATACTCATCCACGATATCTCTTCGAGCCGCCACCAGAAGGATATCGAGATTTCCAGACTCTTTGGGGTTAAAAACGTGATAGTCTAGATAGACCTCAGAGAGGTCAAAAGGGATGTAAGCCTCGGCCTCTTCTTCAAGGGTGTCTGCAAGGTCCTCTTCCCTTTCCCGCGGAAGGCCTATCCTCTTGATAATTACCGAATAGCCAGAAATGGCCATAACCACTTGTTTTGAGGCCACCTTGAGATTATTAATAAGGGCCTCCAGACGTTCCTTGATTACCGCCCGCTGTTTGGGGACCCCATCAACAATGGCCCCAAGCGGCAGGGTGGCCATACCCATGGAACGGAGACGGGGAGCCTCTGGGGAGCCTTCAATTTCTAGGAGCTTTATCTGTCGGGACCCCACATCAATGCTGACTATGGAACGACGTCTTTTGAGAAATCGTAAGATGTTTGGGAACCTGGAAAACATGGGTTCAACTGATCCCTTTTGAGATTAACTTTGACAAAGCGACCTTAACACTCATTTAGTGTCCCATGTCAACATCTATTTTGGTAGCTAACCTAATACATCGACCGGAGCCGAAAAATTCATTAGGCCCCTTGAGAAAAAAACAAAAATGACCAAGATAGATCCAAAACTCATCCGGAACTTCAGCATCATCGCCCACGTGGACCACGGAAAATCCACCCTGGCCGACCGTTTGCTCGAGGCCACCGGTACTGTCTCGGCCCGAGAGATGAGAGAACAGTTTCTGGACCGGATGGATCTGGAACGAGAGCGGGGAATTACTATCAAGGCCCAGACGGTTCGTCTGACCTATCGGGCCAAAGATGGCAACACCTACCTCCTCAACCTCATTGACACCCCGGGTCATGTCGACTTTGTCTATGAGGTCTCCCGAAGTCTGGCCGCTTGTGAGGGAGCCCTCCTCGTGGTTGATGCCTCCCAGGGGGTGGAGGCTCAAACCTTAGCCAATGTCTATCTGGCCTTAGAAAACGATCTAGAGATCATCCCCGTCTTAAACAAGATAGACCTCCCTCAGGCCGATCCTGAGCGGGTCAAAAGGGAAATTGAAGAGATCATCGGGCTTGATGCCAGTGAGGCAATTTTGGCCAGCGCCAAAGAAGGTATTGGTACCGAGGAAATCTTGGAGGCCATCGTCCAAAAAATTCCACCCCCCAAGGGCCACCCTGAAGCCCCTTTAAGGGCCCTCATCTTTGATTCTTGGTTTGATCCCTACCTTGGAGTAGTGGTCCTGATTAGGGTCGTTGATGGTCAGATACGCAAGGGGCAAAGGATTAAGATGATGTCCACGGGTAAGACATTTGAGGTCACTAAGGTAGGCCTCTTTGCCCCTCATCCAGTAGAGGTGGAAAGTCTGGGAATTGGTGAAGTGGGCTTTTTTGCGGCTAGTATCAAGGAAGTTCGGGATACCCGAATCGGCGATACTATAACCGAAGCCGAACGCCCGGCAGAGACTCCCCTGCCCGGTTTCCGAGAGGTAAAGCCCATGGTCTTCTGCGGCCTGTTCCCTGTAGAGACCGCTCAGTATGAGGCCCTTAGAGAAGCGATGGAAAAGCTCTGGCTCAATGATCCGGCCTTCTCTTATGAGCCAGAGACCTCTGAGGCCCTTGGTTTTGGTTTCCGTTGCGGCTTTTTGGGACTCCTCCATATGGAAATCGTCCAGGAACGCCTGGAGAGAGAGTTCGGCCTAAATCTCATCAGCACTGCCCCTGCTGTCCGCTACCGAATAATCCTTAACTCTGGAGAAGAAATCTATGTGGATAACCCAGCCAAGTTTCCTCCCCGAGACCGGATTCTCCAGATCGAAGAACCTTACATAAGGGCTGACATTTACATTCCCAAGGAGTATATCGGTCCTGTGGTCAAACTGTGCGAGGAAAAAAGGGGCGAACAAAAAGAGATGCGTTACATATCTGAGGGTCGGGTCCTTTTGATCTATGAACTTCCATTTTCTGAGGTCGTCCTTGACTTTTACGACCGCCTGAAGAGTGTCTCCCGGGGATATGCCTCTCTGGATTATGAACCCATCGGTTATCGTCCGTCAGATCTCGTCAAACTGGATATTTACATCAACAAACAACCAGTGGATGCCCTTTCGGCTATCGTCCACCGAGACAAAGCCTATTACCGAGGTCGGGAGCTGGCTGCCAAGCTAAAGGAGGTCATCCCCCGTCAGCTCTTCGAGGTGATCATCCAGGCCGCCATAGGAAGCCGGGTCATCGCCAGAGAAAGAATACCCCCTCTCCGCAAAAATGTTACTGCTAAATGTTATGGAGGAGACATCACCCGAAAGAGAAAACTCCTGGAAAAGCAAAAAGAGGGTAAAAAACGGATGAAGCAGTTCGGTCGGGTAGAAATACCCCAAGAGGCCTTTCTGGCCGTGCTCAAGATCTGATGGAGGTTATCTTGGCCAAGCAGAAGAAGGATTTCGTCCAAACCTTGCGGGAATATGCCCAGGCCATCCTTCTGGCCCTCATTCTGGCCCTTTTCATCCGGACCTTTATCGTCCAGGCCTTTAAGATCCCTTCAGGATCCATGATCCCTACGCTTCTGGTCGGAGATCACATCCTGGTCAATAAGTTTATCTATGGAGTAAAAAACCCCCTGACCCGAGAG
Organism: Thermosulfuriphilus sp.; assembly: GCF_054026695.1. Lineage (NCBI taxonomy): Bacteria > Pseudomonadati > Thermodesulfobacteriota > Thermodesulfobacteria > Thermodesulfobacteriales > Thermodesulfobacteriaceae > Thermosulfuriphilus > Thermosulfuriphilus sp. The sequence continues at coordinate 60,912 of NZ_JBPMLP010000001.1, read as the reverse complement.
ACCTGGATCTCCTTTAAAAAACCTAAAAGAGGAGACGTGATTGTCTTTATCTACCCTCTTGACCGCCATAAAGACTTCATCAAACGGGTCATTGGGGTAGGAGGAGATGTAGTCGAGATCGTCAACAAAAGGGTCTATGTAAACGGTAAACCTCTTGAGGAACCTTACGTTATCCATACCGACCCGAAAATAATCCCCGGAGAAATCCAACCTCGAGACAATATGCCCCCGGTTAAAGTCCCGGCAGGTTATCTCTTTGTTATGGGAGACAACCGTGATCAGAGCTATGACAGCCGTTTTTGGGGCTTTGTCCCCCTAAAAGACGTCAAAGGGAAGGCCTTTATAATCTACTGGTCTTGGGATAAGAATCACTTCCGCATCCGCTGGCGCCGCATCGGTCATCTCATCCACTAGCTCCTTTGAGAACCTCCCGCACCTTTAGGGAGAGGGCCTCCAGAGTGATGGGTTTGGTCAGACACTCCTCTTCTCGAACTCCGTAGCGGGAAAGAAGCTCTCCTGCATAGCCGGAAATATAAATGATCTTTATTTCTGGCCGGATCTTACGGGCCCTGACCGCCAGCTCCGGCCCGCTCATCTGAGGCATCACCACATCGGAGATTAAGAGGTCAAAGACCTCTTTCTTAAGGATGTTAAGGGCCTCCTTGGAAGAAAGAGTGAACTTTATCTGATAGCCCAAAGATTCCAGCATCTCGGACAGTATCTGGCAGACTGACTCCTCATCGTCCACCACCAGGACCCGACCAGAAGATGCCACCGGAGAGGAGACTTTCTGAATGCCGGGCTTTTTGGGCCTGGCCCTGGTTCTTGGAAAATAAATGGAAAAGACTGTCCCCTTTTTCTTTTCCGAGGAGACCTCGATGAAGCCACCATGTTGGCTGACAATGCTGTGGGCAATGGCCAACCCAAGGCCGCTTCCCTGACCGACTTCCTTAGTAGTAAAGAAGGGTTCAAAGATTAAAGGCAGAAGGTGTTTGGGAATCCCGGAGCCAGTATCCTCAAAAGAAAGGACCACATATTGCCCTCCAGGGAAAGACCGACCTGAACCGATTTTTTGATTGCCGGTCCGAATAGTAAGCACCCCTCCTTGAGGCATGGCATCCCGAGCGTTGACCACCAAATTGAGGATAACCTGCTGGATTTTAACCCGGTCTCCCTTGATAGACCAAAGCTCAGGGGAGAGGTCCAGACAGAGTTCAACATCTTCTCCTATCAGTCTGGTAAGCATCTGGGCCATCTCTTTAAGGAGCCTATTCAAATCAAGAACTTCAAACTGGGGTTGCTGACGCCGTCCGAAGGCCAGAAGCTGTTGGACCAACTCTGCTCCCCGTTTACAGGTCTTGATTATCTCCTCGGCCCGACGCCTTAAGGGGCCCTCTTCCTCCAGAAGGAGGAGTTCGGCTTGGCCCATAATCCCCATAAGCAGGTTGTTAAAATCATGGGCAATGCCGCCGGCCAGTCGTCCTAGGCCTTCCATCTTTTGGAGCTGAAGCAGATTATCCTGAAGGAGACGATCCTCTGTGATGTCCTCAATGACCGAGACAACCTCTCCAGTGCCCTCTACCGGACAGTGATGGCTCCGATAGTAACGAATCCCCTTGGTGGTTCTGACCTCAAATTCAAGGTCAGTGATCTCTTGTTTGGACCTAGCCTGACGGACCTTCTTGAGGAGACGGCGTCCGATCTGAGAACCGAAGAGTTTATCTAGCCTTTTGCCTAAAGAGGCCGAGACGAGAAACTTCGGCGGATCCTCGGCACTCCACTCGATGAGGCGGTCGTTTTCATCGATCCGGAAGATGGTGTAAGGGATGGCCCGCAAAAGGGCCCTCATCCGATTAAGGTTTGTCTCCAGAGCCCGATGATAACGATTGCGTTCCTCCTCCCGCCTTAAGGCCTCTACCAGAATGGTGGCCAACTCCACGCTTTGATTATCAGGTTTAAGGGGAATTTGAAACCAGAGAAGGCCGATAGGACGTCCCTTTAGGCTCACTCCTGCAAGAACATAAAAATCCGGATCTCGAGCCACTATCTCTATGGGATGGTCGCCCCTGAACCTGAACTCCAGAAGCCCAGGGGGCAGGGTGACCTCTGCGGGCTCGGAAAAATAAGGCTTCAGGGCCTCCCCTTCCAAACGCAGATATCCCCCAGAGCGGGCCTTAAGGAGGTCAAGGGCCGTATTTACAATTAGGGCCACGTTTTCTTCAAAGGTTGGCCCTAGAGAAAGAAGACAGGAATTTATCTTTCTTAAGGCCCGACGCCACTGTTCCTCGGTGGTAACATCATAGAAGGTGTTGACCACCCAGGTCTCACCACTTAGATCAGGAAAGGGCACTCCTAAGCTGACGAACTCCCGATCCTTAATCTTAAGGTTTACCAATCGGGCCTGGCTTCCCCCAAGAATGTCTTTTACAAAGCACCAGGGACAGGGCTCATCCAGTCCGAAGAAAAGCCGGTAACACTTCTCCCCCTCCAAGTCCTTATCTTCAAGAAGTCTCTTCAGGGCCTGATTGGCATAGGTAATCCGCCATTGCCGGTTAATGGAGTAGATGGGATTGCGAAGGTGATCAAAGATACGGAAAAGGGCACTCCGGCCTTGCTCCAGGACCAACTTCTGATGCCGGATTCTTTCTTCCTGTCTGAGGGCAGAGTAAGCCAAGGAGGAAATATAGGAGGCCAGCTCCTGCTGAAGGGCCAGAATATGGTGGAAGCGCTCTTCAGGAATAATGGGCACTTCCCTTAAGGCAGAAAGATATTCCTCCTCCGAGACCCCGTATCTGGCGGCCTGGATCTTGGCCAGTTCTTCGTAGTCAGGAGGTTTTACAAAGATTTGACCACAACCAACAAATCCCAGGCATTGATCCCCAACAATTATAGGGGCTGTGCCGTCATAGAGGTAGTTATGACATTGACGGATAATAATTCCTTTGGCCTGCAAACTATCCCGGCCTAGATTCCTGGCAAATTCCTGGCAGCGTCTTCGATCTCCGGGACTTTGGTGGTGAAACTTACGACAGAGACGAGAATAATTGATGGAAGTAAGATAGGTGCCGGCAGCATCAAGAAGGACCACAGCTACCCCCGTGGCCCGGGCAAAGGTCTCTAAGATCCTTTTGACCGGCCCCAGGGGGAGAAGGTTATCTAGCTTAAGTTGGTTCATTCGCCATTTTACTGTCCACCGTGATTACGGTGTGGACATTTCCTCGAGGATGAAAATCAGCTATTACCTTAAGATAGCGAGGCTTAAGAAGCTCATAAAGATCCGAGTAAATTTTATTAGTTGCCGCCTCATGAGAGATGTATTCATTACGATAGCGGTTGAGATAGAGTTTAAGGCTCTTGAGTTCCACAATCAGGCGGTCGGGAACGTACGTTATCTTAATGGTAGCAAAATCTGGATAGCCTGAACGGGGACAAAGGCAGGTGAATTCTGGAAAGGTTATTTCAATGGTGTAGTCCCGTTCGGGAAAAGGATTTTCCCAAGGTTCAAGTCGGGCCTTCAAGATAGCCTCTTCTCCGTATTTCATGGTTAATTTTGGCCCCTTTCTTTCAAAGGAAAACGCCTTATAGGAGTATAATAAGCTCCATTTGGCCGCAGATCACTACGATAAAGGACTATTTCCCTTACCTCAAAGGACGGTGTTTTCAAGCCCTTAAAAGAGGCTAGTCTCTTGAGGAGGCTAGCCAGGCCTCTATTTGACTTCAAGCGTCCTAAGGTAAGATGAGGACTGAAGGGCCGTTTTTCTGGCCGAAAACCCAGGGGAGCCACAAGACGATCAAGCCCTTCTTTAAGGGCTTTCAGACGGTCAAGATCTCCACTGACTCCTGCCCAGATGACCCGAGGGCGTCCCCCGGGCGGAAAAAAGCCGAGGCCCTCGGCCTGAAGGGAAAAGACATCCCCCAGATCTTCCCTTTCCAGGGCCTCGATAAGATAACCAAGGCGACGTTCTTCAAGGGATCCAAAGAACCAGAGGGTAAGATGGATACTTTCAGGCCGCACCCAACGGACATCGGCCGCAAGGTCCTTGAGTTCCTCAATCAAGTGGGCCAAGACTTCTTTAACCGAGGTGGGCAGAGGGATAGCCAGGAATGTCCTCACCATAGGCCAAGTGTCGCCTCAACCAGTCAAGGGCTGTCTCCGAGGTAATAAGCTGGATCATATGCCTAGTGCCGGAAAACTGGAAACGTTGGACTTTGACTCTCTCCCTTTGGGCCAAGGCGATAAAGACCGTTCCTACCGGCTTCTGAGGGCTTCCGCCACTTGGGCCGGCAATGCCGGTCACTGAAAGGGCATAATCTACTCCGGAGATGGCCAGCATCCCTCGGGCCATAGCCGCAGCCGTCTCTCGGGAAACCGCACCCCTGGAGTCGATGATCTCCTTGGGAACCTTAAGAATCTCCACCTTGGCCTCGTTGCTATAGGTTACCACTCCTCGATCAAACCAAGCCGAAGAACCTGGAACCCGGGTAAAACGAGAGGCAATAAGGCCTCCAGTACAGGATTCAGCCACCGCTACCCGGGCAGACCGATGCCGAAGAAGCCTTCCGACTACTGATTCCAAAGTCTCCTGTCCCTCACCAAAGACAAAAGGCCCCAGGGCCTCCCTAACTTTAATGGTAGCTTCCTCAAGTAGATCCCCGGCAGAGACCTCATCTCTGGCCAGACTGGTAAGGGTAATGTGGACTTCCGGAAAGACGGGATAGTAGCCGACCTTAAGACCTTGTAGCCCCCGAGCAATTTCTTCAAGCCTTAGATTGACTTCAGTCTCCTGGAGGCCAAAGACCTTGAGAACCCTCTGACGGATAGAAACCCTCTGGGGAATAAAACGTCTCAGTCGAGGAATGACCTCCCTTTCAAAAAGATCCTCTAACTGGCGGGGGACACCCGGGAGGAAAAAGACAGGCTTTTCTCCTTCTACAAGAAGGTAGCCAGCAGCCCAACCCTCTCGATCAAGAACCTCGGCCCCTTCCGGTAAAAGGGCCAGTTTTTTATGGCTGGGCAAGACCTGCCGACCAAGCTCCTCAAGCCTGGCCTCCACCCGAGACATAATCTCCGGGAAGAAATGAAGCCGTCTTGAAAGAGCCTCGGCCACGGCCTCATTGGTGATATCGTCGGTCGTCGGCCCCAACCCTCCAGAGACAATAACAAAACTGGCTCGAGAAAGGGCCTTCTTTAAGGCCTCCTTGATCTCCTGGGGGCTGTCTCCAATGGTCAGGATCCGAACTACCGGATAGCCAAGGTCAAAAAGACGCCGGGCCAGATAAAAACTGGTGGTATTGGTCACCCGCCCTGAGATGAGCTCGTCTCCAATGGCGATTATCTCCCCTTGGACCATGTTTCCTTTTTAGCCCAGATGGGTTCCGGCGTCAAAAGGATTGGAGGCTAAGTCTTGAGCAGGAAGTCAAAAAGGCGATAGGCCTCTTTGAGAATCTTGCTTTTTTGAGGAAGCTCAAACACAGGCCGTCTTTCTACCTCGAATTGGAACACCTCTTGGCTTTCGGGAAGGTAACCAGCAAACTCAAGCCCTGTCTCCTGGGCTGTCTTTTCTATCTGTTCAATCAGGCCCCGGGGCACCGACTCCGGGGCCCGGTTGACGATGAGGACCTTTCGACCCACCTCAAGCCCCAAAGGTCCGGTCAGTTTAGCGATCCGGCCGGCGGTCATTACCCCTCGAGACGAGGGGTCAGAGACTACCAAGAGATAGTCAACCCGGCGCATGTTAAGACGGGAGAGATGCTCCATACCGGCCTCATTATCCACTACCAAATAACGATAGTTCTTGGCCACTCCCTCCATAACCTGGGCCAAAAAGGCATTAGCCGCGCAATAACACCCCGGGCCCTCCGGTTGCCCCATTACCAGAAGATCAAAACCCGAGGCCTCGATAAGGGCCTCGTGGACCTTGAGCTCCATAAACTGATCCTTGGTCATCCCTGTGGGCACCGAAGTTTTCATCTCATCTTTTATCTCTCCCAGGGTGATCTGGACCTCAAGGCCCAGAAGTTCATTCAGGTTGGCATTGGCATCGGCATCTACGGCCAGAATCGGCCTAGAACCCTTTTCTAAAAGATATCTGATAGCCAAGGCAGCCACCGTAGTCTTACCAGTCCCTCCTTTTCCGGCCAGAGCAATTGTCTTTGCCACCAGCAGTTCCTCCTTAGGAAGAAATACTTTCCAACCCTCAAAAGACCAAAGTAGGATTGGCTTCGAAGAATAGCTCTAATTCTAAATAGAATTAAAATTTTTTCATCTCCTCAGCAGGACTTGTCCCATAAGGCTTTGCTCTGCTAGAGAGATTTATGGAGGATTGGTTGACTTGCCCGAGGGAGGAGAATAATATCGGGCTCTTGGCTTAAGCCAACATGTCTTTTCAAGGAGCATTTTATGGAATTTGAACCGGTAATCGGCCTTGAAGTCCACGCCCAGTTGACCACTGCCAGCAAGATCTTCTGCTCCTGTTCGACCACCTTTGGCGCCCCTGCCAACAGCCATGTCTGCCCGGTGTGTCTAGGAATGCCTGGGGTTTTACCGGTTTTAAACAAAAAGGTGGTCGAGTTTGCCATGAGGTTGGCCTTAGCCACTAACGCAAAAATTGCCCCTCTGTCTGTCTTTGCCCGAAAGAACTACTTCTATCCTGACCTCCCCAAGGGTTACCAGATCTCCCAATACGAACTTCCTTTGGCCGAAAAAGGCTATCTAGAGATCGAGGTCGACGGAGTCCGAAAGCAGATCGGGATCACCCGTATCCATATGGAAGAAGATGCCGGCAAGCTCATCCATGACGAGACTAGACCGAAAAGCTATGTCGATTTCAACCGCACCGGGGTACCCCTACTAGAGATTGTCTCCGAGCCGGATATCCGAAGCCCGGAAGAGGCCGTGGCCTATCTCAAGAAACTCCGCGAGCTTGTCCGGTATCTTGAGATCTGCGACGGCAATATGGAAGAAGGAAGCCTCCGATGTGATGCCAATATCTCCTTAAGACCAAAAGGGTCCCAAGAGTTCGGTGTCAAGACCGAACTCAAAAATATGAACTCCTTTCGCCATGTCCAGAAGGCCCTGGAGTACGAAATCCGACGTCAGACAGCCCTTCTTCTCGATGGACAACCCATCGTCCAGGAAACCAGACTATTTGATCCGGCCAAGGGGATCACCGTTTCCATGCGGGGTAAGGAAGAGGCCCATGATTATCGCTATTTTCCGGATCCGGATCTGGTTCCGGTGGTTATTGAGGACTCTTGGATCGAAGAGGTCCGGAAAACCCTTCCGGAGCTTCCAGACGCCAAAAGAGAGCGTTTTGTTACCCAATATAGCCTTCGACCTTATGATGCCGAAGTCCTTACCAGTACCAAGGAATTGGCTGATTACTTTGAGTCGGTTTGTAAACTTTTCCCCAAGCCAAAGACAGTTTCCAACTGGATGATGACTGAATTTTTAAGGGAGCTTAATCGTGACGAACGTCAGATAGATGATTGCTTGGTAACTCCGGAGATGCTGGCCGAGCTCCTTAAGCTCATTGACGATGGGACCATCAGCCAGAAAATAGCCAAAGAGGTCTTTCTGGAGATGTACCAGACCGGCCAGTCAGCAGGGAAGATCGTCAAAGAGAAGGGACTTGTCCAGGTTACTGATGAGGCCGCTATTGAGGCCTTCTGTCGAGAAGTAATTGAGGCCTGCCCCAAGGAGGTCGCCAAGTATAAGGCTGGTAAAAAGAATGTCATCGGATTCTTGATTGGCCAGGTCATGCGCAAAAGCAAGGGCAAGGCCAATCCCAAAATGGTCAATCAAATCCTGACCCGTCTGTTAGAAGGATGAACCATCAGGGACTCTCTCTAGATATCATCACCCCTATTTCCTGGAAGGGCGACTATCTCCTGATGCTTGATCAGCGTCTCCTGCCAGCCAAGGAACGCTGGCTCAAGCTTCGGGCCCTCCGGGACGTCCACCGGGCCATAAAGGATATGGTCATTCGGGGAGCACCCGCCATAGGGATCGCCGCCGCTTTCGGAATGGTCTTGGCTGCTAAGGCCGCCGCCAAAAGACCAAAGGCCTTTTTCGATCATCTAGAAGAGGCCGCCTCCTTTCTGGCCACGGCCCGGCCTACAGCGGTAAACCTCTTCTGGGCCATCTCCAGAATGATGACCCTGGCTGCCAGTCACAAAGAGGCCCCAGTGGAAGAGGTCATAAGACAGCTTGAGGCCGAAGCCTTAGCCATTTGGCGTGAAGATGTCGCCGCTAATCGAGCTATGGGGCGGGCCGGAGCCGAGCTTATCGCCGATGAGGCCACCATCCTTACCCACTGTAACGCCGGGGCCTTGGCCACTGGTGGATATGGAACAGCCATTGGTGTCATCCGGGCAGCGGCAGAGGCGGGGAAAAAGATTCGCGTCTTTGCCGATGAGACCAGACCCTATCTTCAGGGAGCCCGGCTTACAGCCTGGGAGCTTAAGAAGGTAGGCCTTCCAGTGAGCGTGATTACTGACTCTACTGCTGGATACCTGATGGCCTTGGGGAAGATCAACGCTGTCGTTGTTGGGGCCGACCGTGTTGCTGCCAATGGAGACGTGGCCAACAAGATTGGTACCTATACCCTGGCTGTCTTGGCCCAAAGACACAGGATTCCCTTCTATGTGGCTGCTCCTCGTTCAACCATCGACCTTGAGACCCCCAACGGCCAGGCAATCCCGATCGAAAGACGAGGCCCGGAGGAGGTTCACTACTGCGGCCGACGCCGGATGACCCCCGAGGGGGTGGAAGCCCTCAATCTAGCCTTTGACGTCACCCCGGCCGAGCTTATTACGGCTATCATCACCGAGGTTGGAGTCCTGTGGCCCCCTTATGGCCCGGCCATCAGGGCGGCAATTGAAGGGGAATAGATGTTTGGCTTTTTTCGCAAAGGTATCGCTCTCGACCTGGGGACGGTCAACACCGCCGTCTGGGATACCAAAGAGGGCCTTATTCTGAGGGAGCCAAGCCTGGTAGCCCGGCATCGTGACACGGGTGAGATCCTGGCTGTAGGCCGCAAGGCCCGAAAATTCTGGGGCAAGACTCCCCCGGATATTGAGGTTATCAAGCCCCTTAAAGAGGGAGCCGTGGCCGATTATGAGGCCTGTCGGGCGATGATCAAGGAATTTTTAGAAACGGCTCGAGAGGCCGGGGCCAGCCTGCGCAAGGTACTGGTGGTGGCCTCACGATGCCTACGTCCGGTAGAGAAGAAGGCCCTCTGTCAGGTAATAGAGGAGGCCGGGGCCGGCCGATCCTTCGTGGTCGAAGAACCGGTTGCCGCCGCTGTAGGAGCGGGCCTGGATATCTTTGCCCGACGCTCCCAGATGGTTCTCTGTCTAGGAGGGGGGACTAGCCAGTTAGCTGTCTTTAGCGCTGGGGAGACCGTCTTTGAAGACTGCGTTCGTGTGGCCGGCAACAGTCTTACAGAGAGCATTATCACCCACCTCTGGCGCAAATACCGGCTCATGGTTGGGGAACCTACGGCCGAAGAGCTCAAGATCCGTTTAGCCTCTGCCTGGCCCCAAAACGAACCCCTCCTGGAGACGATCTCTGGAAAGGACTCAAGCGGCATTCCCAAGACCGCTGAGATCACCGAGGAAGACATCCGAGAGGCCATCAGAGGGGCCCTGGAAGATATCGCTCTTACGGTAGAGAATGCCTTCTCGGAGATGCCGGCCGGCTTCGCTCGAGAGGCAAAGGAGACCGGACTGCTCCTTGCTGGCGGCGGAGCCCTTATTCGGGGAATCAAGGATTTCTTCCAGAATCGACTGGGACTTGCAGTTACAGTGGCCCCTGATCCTCTGGAAGCCCCGGCCCGGGGAGGGGCCCTTATTCTTGAGAAAACCAAGGTCTATCGGGACTTTATCTACAAATGAAGGCTGTCTTGAAGCTTCTCCAAAAAGTTGCCCTTGAGGCTGGAGAGACCATCAGGAATCTCTACGAAAGACCCCACCAGGTAACCCACAAGGGAGAGATAGATCTGGTAACCGAGGCCGATCTCCGCTCAGAGGAGATCATCGTCAAGGGCCTAAAAGGCCATCTTCCCCACATCCCTATCTTGGCCGAAGAAAAGGTCAAAGAGGAGCCTGGGGAGGAATATCTTCTGGTAGATCCCCTGGATGGGACGACCAATTTTGCCCACGGTTTCCCCTGGTTTGCTGTCTCTTTAGCCTTTATGCGGGCCGGAAGTCCGGAGATAGGCGTTATCTACCACCCAATGATGGATGAGCTTTTCTGGGCCCAACGGGGCCAGGGAGCCTATCTCAATGGCCGCCGGATCAAGGTCTCCCGGATTAAAGAGCTTTCAGGGGCCCTCCTGGCTACCGGGTTTCCCTATGATGTCCACCAGAGACCAGAGGTGGTTATCGGAGCTTTCTCGGCCTTCATCATCAAGGCCCAGGGGATCCGACGGGCCGGAGCCGCAGCCCTGGATCTGGCCTATGTGGCCTGCGGGCGCTTTGACGGCTTCTGGGAGATTAAACTCAAGCCTTGGGATACAGCCGCAGGGATCCTCCTGGTGGAAGAAGCCGGAGGCCGGGTCTCCGACTTTCGTGGCCACTCCTATAGCCCCTACTGCCGAACTATCGTGGCCTCAAATAGTCTTATCCACCACCAGATGATAGACATAACCCGAAACTTTATCCCTGATGAGCCATGAGTCGCCAGAAGATGATTTGCCCTAAGTGTGGAGAAACCATAATCACCTACCGAAACCCCCTACCCACGGTGGACATCATCATAGAGCTCGGGGGTGGAGTTGTCCTTATAGAGAGGAAAAATCCCCCTTTTGGCTGGGCCCTTCCAGGGGGATTCGTGGATTACGGAGAAAGCTTGGAGGAGGCTGCTCGACGGGAGGCCCTAGAGGAGACTGGCTTGGAGGTTGAACTCATCTGTCAATTCCACACCTATTCTGACCCCCGGCGGGATCCCAGACAACACACAATCTCTACGGTCTTCGTGGCTCGAGCCCAGGGCATCCCTCAAGGAGGGGATGATGCCAAGCAAGCTCGGGTATTTTCCTTGACTGAGCTTCCCCAACCTCTGGTCTTTGATCATCAAGAAATATTGGAGGACTACCTTGCCTGGAGAAAAGGACATCGCCCTGGAGGAAAAAACATCCAAGGCAAAACTCCTTCTTGTCGATGATGAGGCCTCAATTCTTGCCCTCTTGGGCGAGTTTATTAAGCATCTGGGGCATCCTTATGAGACGGCCTCAGATGGACTGGAGGCCCTTAAGAAGCTTGAGAAAAAGGATTTTGATGTGGTCATTACCGACCTGATAATGCCTCGCCTTGATGGCCTCTCCTTGATCAAAGAGATCAAAAAACGTTGGCCAGACGTAGATGTCATTGTTATTACCGGCTACGGTCGAGACTTCCGCTACAGCGATGTGATCAAGGCCGGAGCCAGCGATTTCATCAACAAGCCCTTTGATCTAGACGAACTAGAGGCCAAACTGGCCCGGGTCCTCCGCGAAAGGGCCCTTTTAGCCGAACTCCAGCGACTCACCCGAGAGGATCCCCTCACTAGGCTCTACAATCGCCGTTTCTTCGAGGATAAACTTCGTGAGGAATGCCACCGGGCCTGGCGTCTGGGACATCCCCTCTACTTGATGATGATCGACATCGATCGTTTCAAAGAATACAATGATACCTATGGCCACCAGGCTGGAGACGCAGTACTTAAAGGGCTGGCTGAGGTAATTAAAAAATCTATCCGCCAGAACGTGGACTGGGGCTTTCGCTACGGAGGCGACGAGTTCTCCATCATTGTCACTAACGCCAGACGAGAAGAAGTCCGCAAGGTAGCCGAACGAATAAGGCGCCGCTACGAGGCCAAAGGCTTTGAACCCACCAGCATCTCCATCGGTATTGTTCCCTTCAGGCATCAGGGCAAAGAACCTCAGCCTCGAGACATAGATGAGCTCATCTTCCGGGCCGATGAGGCCCTCTATGAAGCCAAAAAGGCCGGAGGGGCTAAGATCGTCCTGGCTGGTTAGCTAAAGTGGCCTTGATGATATCCTCCCGGGCGTTGACCCGAACAATGGCCACCTCCACCTCCTGTCCGACCTCAAGACCCTGCCCAGGCCCCAAGGGAACATCAACCAGCAACATGGGCTCTAGCAACAATACCTGGGCCCGGCGCTGGCTAGAATCGACTACCAGACCGGCAAAAGGACGCCTCCGGTGGGCCTCAAGGTAGCGCAGGAGCCAGTAACGATGGCGACGATGCTTGATGGTGTTGACCACAGCAGTGGCCGCCTCCAGCCTCTGGGCCATCCTGGAAAGATCTTCCTCTCCAAAGGGGACCTCTCCGGCCAGGGCTCCTTTAAGCTGGTGTTGGACGATGAGGTCAACCATCCTTCTGATAGGGGAGGTCACGGTGGTATAGACAGCTAAACCAAGGCCATGATGGGGTTCAGCTACTGTAGAAAGGCTACCCCGGCTGATTGCCCGGCGCTGGATAAAGTTCTTAAGCAGATCCATCTCCGCACCGTGGATGAGACGTTCCCTGGGGGGCGGCTGACTCCGGAAAAGGGCCGGTGTCCCTGTCTCCTTGAGAAATCTGGCAGCCACGGAGTTGGCCAAAATCATCATCTCAGCCACCAAAAACCGGCTACCAGTAATCTCCAACCTCTCAAGGACTATCTCGCCGTCTTTAAGGCGGATGACTACCTCTGGGATGGGAAGCGGCAGGGCGCCAGCCTCAATCCGGCGTTCTCTCAGGACTTTGGCCAGCTGGTAAAGCCTCTCCCAGATGCTATCCTCTAGAATCTGATCAACCTGATCATAGACTAGGTTTTCCCGGATCCTCACCCAGGAAGGAACTATCCGATAAGAGATCAGATCTCCGGTGAGAGCAAGGACCATGATGAAGGAAACGGCTAGTTTATCCTGGCCAGCCTTAAGGCTCAGGGCCTCTTCAGAAAGGACCGTCGGCAACATGGGAATTTTGAGGTCTGGTAGATATATGGTCTGGGCCCGGTCAAGGGCCTCCTCAAAGACCAGAGATCCCGGAGGTACATAAGCAGCCACATCAGCAATATGCACCCCAATTTCGAGTTGACCCCCTGGAAGCTCTCGGAGATGCAGAGCATCGTCATAGTCAGTGGTTTCCTCCCCGTCGATAGTAAAGAGTTCCAACTGGCGAAGATCTTCCCGGTTGCCTACTTGGGGAGCCTGGGCCAGCCTTTGGGCCTCGGAGGCTACCTGGGGAGGAAATTCCGGCCGGACCTCATGGCGCAGAAGTTCCAGATTTTCGTGGATCTCAAAGACCCCGGCCTTGACTAAAAGTTCAAAGGCAGCCCCAGGGCGACTGAGGTCCGCCCGTTTAAGGAGATCCTTAGCCAGGGCGGCCTCTTTAGCCTCGTCACCTCTGAGACAATAATCCTTGAGGGTCTCAATGACGAAATCCCGGATCTCGACTGGAATCTCTTCCTCTCTTCCCTGCCAGAGGGCCTGAAGATAAAGGCTTCCCTGCTGAAGAAGTCTTATCCGCCGGGCCTCGGCCTCCCGACGTTCAATGATCTGGGAGACGACCTCGGCCGGATTGATAATGATCCGACCGTCCCGAAAACGAAAATAAATCTTGTCCTCCAAGATCGCCCTGATAAGAGCGGCCACTTGGTCATCTTCTGGTCCCTGACCGAAGTAAATTTCGGCCAACTCCTCGACTGAGGCCTCGTCCATCTCCCCGGAGACCAGCTCCCAGAGCATCGGAAGATCTATATCCCGGCTTAATTCCTCCCGACGCTGGTGACGTCTTGCCAGATGAACAATCACATCTGAGCGGCTTAAATTTTTAATGACCTCGCGAGAGAGATGAAGTAAACGGCTGCGGGGCAACAGGACCTCACGGCCCAAGTGGTTTATCAGACGCAGACGCCGATCCTTAAGACCAATCACCAGGGCCGTAAAGAAACGATTCTGGTCAAGATATTCGACAATCCGACCAACAGGGTCGGTTGGCAGATTTGACATTCTACCAGACTACACGTGGGATTTTTGGGCCAGAGCAATGGCCTCGCGAAGATTAAGGCTTCCGGTGTAGATAGCCCGACCGGTGATGACCCCCTCAAGACCTAGGGGCTCAAGAGTAAGAAGGCGACGGATGTCATCAAGGTTGGACACCCCTCCGGCCGCATACACCGGGACAGAAACCGCCTCCAGCAAAGAGCGGGTCTTCTCTATATTGACCCCACTGCGGGTACCGTCCCGGCTGATATCCGTAAAGATAATGGCTCGGACTCCGGCCTCTTCAAAAAGACGGGCCAGATCGAGAAAATAGACCTCTACTGTGTCCACCCAACCCGAAACAGCAACCTGATCCCCCCGGACGTCGATACCCACAACGATTTTGTCCGGAAAGAGTCGACAAGCCTCCCGGACCAACTTTGGATCTCGACAGGCCACGGTCCCCAGGATAATCCTATCGATCCCTAAAGAAAGATATTTTTCAATGGTTTCAAGATCGCGAATACCGCCTCCTAACTCCACAGGTATACTCACCACTTTCAGGATCTCCATGATCTCTTTAAAGTTTACCGGACGGCCTTCAATGGCTCCATCAAGGTCAACCACATGGAGAAGTTCAGCCCCTTCATTCTGCCAGCGAAGGGCCACAGAAGCCGGATCCTCAGAAAAGACAGTCTCTTTATCCATCTGCCCCTGGAAGAGCCGAACACAGCGACCACCCTTAAGATCAATAGCCGGCACTACTAACATCCAACCACCTCTTTAGTTTGAAGTCTTAAGTCTTAAGTCTGACCCGGAAGGAAGATAGGGAAAGTCTTTAAGGATCCGGGCCAAGCCCCTCTTGGCCAGTTCATTGGCAGTAAGCCAACGAAAACGACCATAGAGCGATAAAGATAAAATATTCTCTGAAAGCGGCTTCTGGGTCTCGTCAAAGCTGGCCCTCCAAATAAGGGCCCCATCTTCAACCCGAATGAGATAAAGGGCAAAGGCCACAGAGGCCGGACGAACAACAGAGTAGCCGGTACCCTCTCGTTCCAGCCAGCGGAAGACCTTCCCATAGAGCACTGCCTCTGCCTCCAGACGTCGACCGATAGCCTGGATAAGGGCGATAGGGCTGGCCCCTGGCCTTTCAGCCAAAACAGAGGCCCAAAGGCCTCGGGCCTGCCCTGGGGAGACTAGGCGAAAACGCCTGTCATTTCCCAGATGCCGGAATAGAAACTGGGTAAGGGTTTCGACCTCCTCCTCTCCCACTGGAGAGGCCCGAAAGGTCTCCCCAGAGATGGCGCAGGTGATCATCTCCCCGGTTTGCCCCGGACAAACTGGTTCAAAGGGCAAGACCGCAATCCGCTCAAATCGAGGATAAATGACCAGATCCCTCTTAGCCGCACAGGCTGAAAGCAGAAAAAAAACCAGGGAAAACACCCCCAGACGCAACATCAGAGTACTCCTTTTGTTGAGGCTACCCCTTGATCCCCAGGGGCTGTTGCCTGACGGAGGGCCCGCCCCAGGGCCTTAAAGGCGGCCTCAGCCATATGGTGGGCGTTTTCCCCGTAAGGAATCTCCACATGAAGAGTAAAAGGGGCTGTGTAGGCCAAGGCTTTGAGAAATTCTTTGACCAGTTCGGTGTCAAAAAGGCCAATCCTTTCTACGGGAAACTCGGCCCGGAAGACAAGGTTTGGCCGCCGACAAAGATCCAGACAGACCCGGGCCAAGGCTTCCTCCATAGGAATTACCGCATAGCCGTAACGAGAAATCCCGCTCCGATCCCCAAGGATCTCTCCCAGGGCCTGCCCCAGAACAATGCCGATGTCTTCGACCAGATGATGATAATCAACCTCTATATCGCCTCGGGCTGAGACCTCCAGTAAAAAGCCCCCATGGGCGGCAAAAAGATGAAGCATGTGATTGAGAAAACCAATCGGCGTATCCAGATGAATGGAGCCAGGATCCAGGGAAAAACGTAACGAGACCTGGGTCTCGTTAGTCTGACGTTTGAGAAAAACCTCTTTCACCACACCTCCTCACTAAGCACTTAAGTAGCCAGAACTTCCTGCCGAATATAGCGAAGAGTCATTAGAAATACCGGGGGTCCAGGACAGATTCAAGAAGATGAAAACCCAAAAAGCTCCCCTAGACATAGCCAATGTTCAGGAAATGCTTGAAAAACTAAGTCAAGAACTCCGGATAAAATTCTTCCACCTTCGAGACATTCCCGAGGCTGTCACCTGGGCAGAACGAGGTTACATCGCCGTCCATGAAAATTTCCGCACCCGCAGACGGCGTTCCTACCATGTAATCTGCGGCCGCAAAGAACCTCTCCAGCGTTTTTGCCAGCTGGTCGGGCTGCCAGAATCGGCCATTACTGCTTCAGAATTTTACCGCTTTTGGCACCTGACTTGGTACCCTGACGGCCCGGCTCCCCCAAAACGCCCACGTTCAAAAGCCGCCTAAAAACAACAAAATAGCAAAAAAAATATCCCTTGACAATCAAGGGGCCGACAAAGTTTAAGAGAGTCTTTCGACAAGCAAAAGTGGACAAATCATGAAGTTGCTTTTTTTCATTATCCTTTTTTTGTCCCTTGGTTATCCTGCCTGGGGAGGTCATCCTTTGGGAGACCGAGTCCTGGTAGTAGCCAACAAGAACAGCCCTGACAGTCTGGAAGTAGCCCATTATTATCTTAAAAGGCGCCAGATTCCCAAAGATCATCTCCTGGTCATTGAGACCTCAGAAAAGGAAGAAATCAGCCGCCGAGAATTTGAAGAAAGCATAAAGATCCCTATTGCCCGCTTCATTGAGGCCCGGGCCTGGTGGGATAGAATCCTCTTTATCGTCCTCACCCCAGGAATCCCCCTTAAGATAAAAGGATCTGGAGGCCGAAAAGGGCATCATGCCTCGGTGGACTCAGAGCTTTGTCTCCTTTATCGGGATATGCTCTATGGCCCCCATCGTCTCTCAGGCCCTTTACCCAATCCCTATTTTGCTACCCCCATTCATCAGCCCTTTGGACACCAGGACTATGATATTTATTTGGTAACCAGATTGGCTGGTTATTCTAAGGAGGCCGCCTTAGCCCTCATAGACAGGGCTTTTAAGGCCCGGGCCTATGAACGGCCTAAGTTTCTTCTCAACGCTAAGACACCGGGCAGAAGGCCAGGGGACAACTGGCTTTATGCTGCTGCCCTTCTCCTTAAGAAAAAAAGGACCCGAGTGGTCTTTGAATGGCGCCAGTTTGTCACCGAAGCCTACAATCTCATGGGCTACTCCTCCTGGGGATCCAATGACCCCCGATACCCCCGAGACCGTAGGCTCAAGTTAAGTTTTCTCCCCGGGGGACTGGCCACCACCTTTGTCTCCACCAATGCCCGGACCTTCAGACGCCCCCCTGTAGACTGGAAGATCGGCCGTTTTGGTAAACCGCTCACCTACTTTGCCGGTTCCCCTCAGTCCCTCATTGGCGATCTTATTGAGGCCGGAGTCACCGGAGTGGCCGGAAATGTCTATGAACCATATCTTTCGGCCTGTGCTAGGCCGCATCTTCTCTTTTCGGCCTATCTTGCCGGCCGTAACTTGGCCGAAAGCTTCTACCGCTCCCTCCGCTATCTCTCCTGGCAGGAGGTGGTCATCGGTGATCCTCTGCTGTCCCCATATGGCCCCTCTCAGGCCAGAGATGACACCAATTGGTATCTCTCGGGAAGATACTTCCAAAAGAGGAAAGCCCTTTATAAAAGGACCCGGGAGGCTCCAAAAAGCCCGAAGAAGTTAGTCTATCTGGCCGAGATTGCCGCCCGCCAGGGATGGGAGAAAAAGGCCCTCAAACACTTAAAAGAGGCCCTAAAACTTGATCCTCAGGGACCATATCGATTGATGATCGCCCGGCTCTATCTTGAACAGGGTAAAAAGAGGGCCGCCTACCAGGCCCTCTCTGGACCAATTCCCGAAAAAGCCCCCTTCTTAGTGGCCAAGGCTGACCTTCTTCTGGCCCTTGGCAAAAAAGAAGAGGCCTACTCCTTAGCCCAAAGGGCAAATCAGCTTGATCCAGGGACCGGAATCACCTGGCTCCTTCTTGGCCAGACAGCCCTGGCCACCGGAAAAACGGCCCAGGCCATCAAAGCCCTGGAGAAGGCCTGCGCCAAACTGGGTTTCAATCCCCAGGCCCTTTTCGGACTGGCCCAGGCCCTAAAGAAGGCAGGAGACGAATCACGAGCTGAAAAAATCTTTAAGGAGCTTTTAAACTATCCTGAAGCAGTTTTTCTCTTTCCCTCGATCTCCAAAGAACTAAAGGAGTTGGAGCGGAACCGAAAAAATTAGTTGTTGGGGTCCCGAAAATCCTCGGCAAGGATGCCCTCAAGGAAGAAGGAGCTTATCTGGCGGGCGGCCGTGGCAATGCTGTACTTCTTTCGGGGAGACAGAATCCAAAAGCGGGACATCTCATCAAGGGCTCCAAAGAAGGCCCTTTTAAAGACCCCCGGCATAACATCGGAGCGGAAAACCCCTTGGGCCTGCCCAGCCCGAACAATGCCCGAGATGATATTGACATATTCGGCAAATTTTTTGTTGCGATACTCCTTCATGAATTTAGTGCTTTGGCGGAGTTCCACTTGGATGACCTCAGCCAGATCCCGGTTCTCTTCCACCAAGGAAAGATGTAGATAGGCAAAACGTTCGAGCTTCTTCCTAGGATCTTCTATCTCAGCCAACTCCCCCTTGACCTTCTGAATAATGGCTCCCATTTCCTTTTCAAAGATGGTGATCAGGATGTCGTACTTGTTGTTGAAATAGAGATAGATAGTCCCATCGGCCACCCCGGCCTCCTTGGCAATCTCGGAGATGCGAGAATTAAAAAAGCCCTTGCGGGCAAAGACCCTGATGGCCGCTTGGAGAATTTTCTGCCTTTTGTCTCCCTGTCTCATAATTTACCCCTGAATGAACACCCATTCATCTATCTAAGTTAAACATCCTTTGTCAAGCATTCCTTGACACCTAGGCCGGGGGCTGGATAGGATAGCAGACCAAAATCCTCGCTGAGCCTTGATTTTGGACTTTTTTAACAGCCTAGGTCGCTTAAGTAGGAGGGAGAGATGAAGATTTTAGTTGTTGGTTCTGGAGGCCGAGAGCACGCCCTTGTCTGGAAACTTTCCCAGAGTTCCCTGGTGAAAAAGGTCTATTGTGCCCCCGGCAATGCTGGTATTGCGCAGGAGGCTGAATGTGTCCCAATCAAGGCCACCGACATAAAGGCACTAGTCTCTTTGGCTAAAAAGAGAAGGATTGACCTTACTGTAGTCGGCCCCGAGCAACCCCTGGCCGAAGGCATTGTAGATGCCTTCAGAAGGGCCGGGCTTAGCATCTTTGGCCCCGAACAGGCCGCAGCCAAGATCGAGGCGAGTAAGGTTTTTGCTAAGGAGTTGATGAAAAAATATGGCATCCCTACAGCTGATTTTGTTGTCTTCGCGGATCCCGATGAGGCCATTAAATATCTCAGAAAGGTAGGAGCCCCAGTTGTTGTCAAGGCCGAGGGATTGGCCGCTGGCAAAGGGGTTATCGTTTGTGAAAGTCTTGAGGCCGCCGAAGAGGCCGTTGATCTCATTATGAGACAGAAGGTCTTCGGCGAGGCTGGACGCCGGGTGGTCATTGAGGAGTGCCTTGAGGGAGAAGAGGCATCCTTTATGGTCATCACTGACGGGGAAACCGTCTACCCTTTGCCCTCCAGTCAGGATCACAAACGCCTCCTTGATGGAGACCAGGGGCCAAATACTGGCGGGATGGGGGCCTATTCACCGGCTCCGGTAATCAATGCCGAGCTCGAAGAACGGATCATGAACGAAATCATGAGGCCCACCATCGCCGCTCTGGCTCAAGAGGGCCGCCCTTATGTGGGGGTTCTTTACGCCGGATTGATGATCACTTCTAATGGCCCCAAGGTCCTTGAGTTCAACTGTCGCTTCGGAGACCCGGAATGTCAACCTCTAATGATGCGCCTCAATGGAGATCTGGCCGAGGCCATGGTTGCCGCCCTTGAGGGAAGGCTCAAGGAGATAGAGCTCACCTGGGATGAAAGGCCTGCGGTCTGTGTAGTCATGGCCTCTCAAGGCTATCCCGGCAAATATGAAACCGGGAAGGTTATTCGAGGGTTGGCCGCGGCTGGCCGGATGAAGGACGTCAAGGTCTTCCATGCTGGCACTGCCCGCAAAGGACGTCGGTTTATCACCGCCGGCGGACGGGTCCTGGGAGTCACCGCTTTGGGTAAGGATATTGCTGAGGCCATCTCTCGGACCTATCAGGCCGTAGAGAAGATCTCCTGGGAGGGCTGCTATTTCCGTCATGATATCGGCGCTCGGGCATTGAGGCGCCTTCGCCCCCCTCAGGTAGGCATCGTCCTGGGGAGCAAAAGTGATCTACCAGTGATCGAAGGGGCCCAAAAGACTCTGGAAGAGCTGGGCCTTAGCTATGAGGTGGTCGTTGCCTCGGCTCACCGGACCCCGGAAAAAGTCCGGGAGTATGCCACCCGAGCGGCCGCCAGAGGCCTTAAGGTCATTATTGCCGTGGCCGGACTGGCGGCCCACCTGCCTGGAGTCTTGGCCGCCCAGACCGAACTTCCGGTAATAGGGGTCCCGGTGGCCGCAGCTCTGGGGGGGCTTGATGCCCTGCTTTCCATCGTCCAGATGCCCAAGGGAATCCCGGTGGCCACTATGGCTATTGGCAAAAGCGGGGCCATAAATGCCGCTGTCTTGGCCGCCAGGATCATCTCCTTAAACGACCCTGAGGTGGCCAAAAGGCTAGCTGATTACCGGGCCAAACTGGCTCAGGGCTAATGGGGACCATTTTCCTGAGGGTTGAAACTAAGTCTTTAAAGGAAATCCTGGAGAAGGCCGTCCAAGTGCTCAAAGAGGGAGGCCTTGTCGCCTTCCCCACCGAGACCTTTTACGGCCTCGCTGTAGATGCCCTTAATAAGAGGGCTCTTTTGCGGCTGAGCCGGCTTAAAAAACGCCCCTCAGAGAAACCCTTTCCCCTGATCATCCCTGATATCTCCTGGGCCTTTCGCCTCTGGGAAGAGCCTTCTTCTTTGCTCAGAAGGCTTATTGAGGCCTTTTGGCCAGGGCCTCTTACCATTGTGGCCAAGGCCAAAATCGGTCTGCCCCAGACAATCCTCGCCCCCAATGGTACTGTAGCCCTAAGGATCTCGAGCCATCCTGTAGCCCTGGGGCTGGCAAAAGCATTTGGCGGCCCCATCACGGCCACCAGCGCCAACCCCGCCGAGGCCCTTCCGCCAACCACAGCTGATGAGGTCAAAGCCTACTTCGGAGAAAGCCTTGACCTCATCCTTGATGCCGGCAAGACCGAAGGAGGAAATCCCTCAACGGTGATCCTTGTCCAGGGAGAAAAAATCCACCTCATCCGCCCGGGAGTTATCCCCTTAGAGAAAATCTTCTCCCTTATTCACCATTTAAAAAATAATCAAATTTGAGAATGATTTTTAGCTTGACCCAAAGATCAAGATACTATATATAGTAGCCAGTTGCTAATTATACCCTAAATGTTGGATTTTATTCGTTTTAAAGATCACTTAGGAGGATGGGATGACCGCCACCGTCTATGAGCTTAAGAGAAAAGAGGTTCCCGCTGACGCCACAGATGTAGCCCTCTTTGTCCGCACCTCGGATGAGGATATGGAGGGCTGGAATCGGGAGAAGATCGTCTCGGCCCTCTTGAGGGAGACCTTGGTCGATCGAGACACAGCTGAAGCCGTAGCTCGAGAAGTGGAGGAGACTATCAAGGGCTCTGGGATTAAGATGATTACGGCCCCCCTTATCCGGGAGTTGGTCAATGCCCGCCTTATCGAAAGGGGTCTTGAAGACGCCAGACGTCGGCACACCCGTCTGGGGGCTCCCATCTATGATGTGGAATGTCTTCTTGTCCAGCCAAATAAAGAAAATGCCAATGTGCCCCATGGCCCGGAGGCTACCAATCTGACCTTGGCCGAGTGGATCAAGAAGGAATATGCCCTTCTCCGCGTATTCCCTGCTGAGGTGGCCGATGCCCACATGCGGGGAGACATCCACCTTCATGATCTCGGTTTTATTGATCGTCCCTACTGTTCTGGTCAGTCTTTGGAATACATCAAGAAATTCGGCCTCAACCTACCTCACTCCTTGGCCATGGCCAAGCCGGCCAAACATCCTGAAGTCCTTCTGGCTCATATGGTCAAGTTTTCGGCGGCCCTTCAGTGCCATTTTGCCGGAGCCATTGGCTGGGATGCGGTAAATCTATTTTTTGCTCCCTATCTTGAGGGACGTTCTGATGCCGAGGTCAAGCAATTGGCCCAGATGCTCGTCTTTGAATACAGCCAGCAGGCCGTAGCTAGGGGAGGCCAGGCCATTTTTTCAGACATCAATCTCTACTGGGAAGTCCCCAAGCACTTCGAGAATGTACCGGCAATCGGTCCGGGTGGTAAATATACTGGCAAGACCTATGGGGAATATCTTCCCGAGGCCCAGCGCTTCCTTTGGGCCATCTTTGAAGTCTATCGCGAAGGAGACGGGGCTGGCCGCCCCTTCTTCTTCCCCAAGCCTCTGGTCCACATCACCGAGAAGTTCTTCCATACCCCGGGCTGGGAGAAGTTCCTCCGCCACATCTGTGAGGTAGCAGCTGAGAAGGGAAATACCTATTTTGTCTTTGATCGGGGTGAGACAGCCAAGATCTCGGAATGTTGCCGTCTGTCCTTCAAGCTTGAAGAACAGGATCTGGCCGATGCCAATACCCCCTGGAAGATGCGCTATTCGGCCCTCCAGAACGTAACCATCAACCTCCCCCGGATTGCCTATGAAGCCAAGGGAGACGACACCCGACTCTTCAGCCTTCTTACCGAACGCATGCTTTTGGCTGCCCAGGCCCATCGGGAAAAAAAGGCCTTTATCGAAAAGCTCTTAGCCTACGGGAACACCGGTCCCCTGGCCATGCTCAACATGGACCTTGATGGAGAGCCATATCTTCGTCTTCACCGGGCCACCTATCTCATCGGCATGGTCGGCCTCAACGAGATGGTTCAGTATCATCTAGGAGAAGAGCTCCACGAATCATCAGAGGCCTTCAAGTTCGGACTAAAGATTATTGCCCACATGAACCTAGTGGCCAAAAAACTCTCTCGGGAATACGGAATGCGCTTTGTCCTCGAACAGACCCCGGCTGAATCCACAGCCTATCGCTTCGCCAGGCTGGATCTCAAAGATTTTTCAGAGGCCGAAAAGGTCATCAAGGGCAATCCGACCCGGGGTGAGGTCTACTACACCAATTCTACCCTTTTTAACGTCGGTGCCCCTGTCTCCCCTATTGATCGCATCCGTTATGAAGGTCTCTTTCACCCCCTTATCGAGGCCGGGGCCATCAGCCACATCTGGCTTGGGGAGGCCCGACCGGATGCCGGCGCCCTCTGTGATCTGGTGGTCAAAATATTCCGTCACACCCAGAATGACCAGGTAGCCTTCAGCCCGGAGTTTACCCACTGCCTTGACTGCGGGCGAACCACCCGGGGTCTTTCTGACCGCTGCCCCTTTTGCCAAAGTAGCAATGTCGATGGGATTACCAGGATCACTGGATACTTCACTCGTATCTCCTCCTGGAACAAGGGCAAAAGGGGTGAACTCTCCGATCGTTTCCGCAATAAAGGATACTTTTAGCCTCTATCCACGGGGCTGTCTCAGGAGACGGCCCCGTGGATAGAGACAGCACACATTCCTTAACCTTAAAAAAATCAAGGAGGAAGGCCATGATCCTTTTTACAAAAGACGATTGCCGCCTCTGCCAGACCCTTAAAAAGCTCTTTGACTTCAAGTCCTTGGGGATTCGTGAGGAGAAGCTCACCGGTGACAATGCCGATGCTCTAGCAGAGTTGGCCTGGTATGGGCTAGTTGAGGCCGCCCAAAAAAAACTTCCCATTTTGGTGCTTGACGACGGGCGAGCCCTTACAGCCTTTGAGGACATCATCACCTATCTGGCAACCAGTAATCTCCAAGGCCAGGGGAAAACCGAACTTCAGGGGTGCCAGGATGGGCTCTGTCGGCTCTAAAGTCCTTGTCAGAAAGGCCCCTACCGATTAGCATGCCTCTAACAATCCCCAAGAGGAGGGTTTTATGAAGGAAGCTGTTCAGGCCGCCCTGGAAAAAGTCCGTCCTATGCTCCAGGCAGACGGCGGAGATGTAGAATTAGTCGAGATCACCGAAGAGGGAATCGTCAAGGTCAGGCTAGTTGGCACCTGTAAGGGGTGCCCTATGTCTCAGATGACCCTTAAGGCTGGAATCGAACGGTTTTTGAAAAAAGAAGTTCCTGAGGTCAAGGCCGTCGAATCCGTCTGATCCCGTCAGTGGTGATAGCCTTCACCAGAGATTATCGTTAAGGCCCTAAAGATCTGCTCCACCAAGATGAGGAGAGCCAGTTCGTGGGGTAGGGTCAAGCGTGAGAGGGCCAGGATTTTCTTGGCCCTCTTTTTTACGTCTTGGCAGAGCCCGTAGGGGCCACCAATCACTAGGTAGATCTCTCTGATTCCCTGATCAGTTAGCCGTCGAAGCATTTCGGCAAACTCTAAAGACGTCAGATCATCTCCTTTTTCATCAAGGACTATGACGTATCCTTTCTTCGGGAGACGGGCCAGAATTTGTCTGGTATCCGACCTTCGGGCCTCCTCTGGTTTTTTGAGGCCAGAGTCCTTGATAGTTATCATTTCTACCGCAGCCAAATACCGTTTAAGCCTTGGAAGATAGGTCTCAAGGCCCTTTTTGACAAAGGCCGCCTTAGGATGACCAACCTGGACGATATTAATCTTTAAGGGAAACCTCATGGAATATATGATAACCGAAAAATCAGACTGAAAGGGGCAAAAAAACTTGAGCAGAAAGGGCTTTGTAGATAAAAAAGCCCCATGGAGAATAAGATAGCCAAACAGCCTCTTCTGAGGGCCATCCCTCAGACCAATGAGCTAATTGAACTCCTGAAAAAGGACTTCCCTGGTCTGCCCCATCAGCTGATTGCTCACAGTGTAAGAACGGTCCTGGAGGCCGAAAGGAGACGTATTCTGGAAGAGGAGACCCCCCGCCCCCCCGACCGCCGGCTTCTTCTTCAACGGGCCCTTGAGGAACTCAAAAGACGGCTTAATCCCAGCCTAAGGCCGGTGATCAACGCCACCGGAGTGGTCATTCACACCAATCTCGGCCGCTCCCTACTGCCCAAGGCGGCCATCGAAGAGATGCTCTCCGTGGCCGACCGTTATTCCAACCTTGAATTTAATCTGGAAAAAGGCCAGCGCGGTTCCCGCTACGCCCATGTAGAAGAAATTCTGTGTGAACTTACTGGGGCCGAGGCGGCCTTGGTAGTCAATAACAACGCAGCTGCCGTCTTGATCACCCTGGAGACCTTGGCCAGAGATCAGGAGGTCATTGTCTCCAGGGGAGAGCTGGTCGAGATCGGAGGTTCATTCCGTATCCCCGATGTTATGGCCCGTTCAGGGGCCATCCTCCGAGAGGTAGGCACCACCAACCGTACCCATCTCAGAGACTATGAGGCGGCCATTGGCCCGGAGACCGCCTTGTTGATGAAAGTCCACCGGAGCAACTTTCAAATAGTAGGCTTTACCAAAGAGGTCTCAAGTGCTGACTTGGCCCAACTGGCTCACAGCTATGATCTCCCAGCTGTTGAGGACCTAGGCAGTGGCTGTTTTATAGATTTTTCCCGCTATGGTCTTCTTCGGGAACCTACCGTCCAGGAGATCCTGAAGGCCGGTGTCGACGTGGTTACCTTCTCGGGAGACAAGCTCATGGGAGGCCCCCAAGCCGGCATCATCCTGGGCCGGGCCGATCTTATTAACAAGATCAAGAAGAATCCCATAAATCGGGCTGTCCGGATAGATAAACTCACCCTGGCCGCCCTTGAGGCCACTCTGCGCCTTTATCGCCATGAAGCAACGGCCATCAAAACCATTCCGACTCTAAGACTCCTGACCATGACCGAAGAAGAGATCAGTCGGCGGGCCAGACGGCTCCTTCGACGTATACGCCAAGCGCAGATAAAAGGAGCAGAGTTTGGGCTCCTTAAGGTTTTCTCTCAGGTGGGCGGAGGGGCCTTACCCTTGGCCAACATCCCCTCTAGAGCTATCTTTGTTCGGTCCCAAAGCCATCCGGTGGTAATCATTGAGGAGAGACTCCGACGGCTCGATTATCCCATTGTTGCCAGAATTGAAGAGGAAGTCCTTCTCCTTGATGTCCGCACTATAAAAGATGAGGAGTTTCCCTTTGTCGTCCGAGGTCTCAAGCAGGCCCTTGAAGGTCTCTGATCTTCGTCAACTTCGGGAACCCCTTACTGAATCGCTCCAGGGGCTTTTACCAGCCCGTAAGGTGGAATATGTTCCCCCTGGAGGGCAGGAAGAGGTCTTTTTCTTTGATCTTTTAAGCAAAAGGGCTGCCATTCCTTTGAGTCTAGATGGTCTCTCCCTAGGAACGGTCCATCTGGAACAAATAGATCCGGGCGTCTTGGGTCCAGAGCTCCAAAGATGGGCTCCACTTCTGGCCTCCTTTATCTTCAATAGAGTCCGAGAGCTTAGAATAACTCTCTTTGACCTAACTGGACGACCCAATATTTCCTTTCTCAGGGCTAAGCTCCAGAAGATAGACGAGGAACTCGAACTTCTTATTTATCCTTTTGGGCTCTCTGGGGAAGACCCCGGTTTTGCTGTTACGAATCGTCTTGAGGCCCTTTTAGGGAAAGATCTAGAAGACAGGGTCCAAAAGCTCTCTCTATCTCTCTGGAAACAGGGTAAAAGGGGGCCAATTATCCACGCCCGAGCCCCGGGCAGAATCTTGATTAATGAGGCCCTAGAACTTCTCGACCTGGCCCAGGCCTTTGGCTTCAGCCTACTTTCCTCGCCTTCGGCTAGAGAATTCTTAAGTCGTTTTGGCCTCAATGGCCTAAGGCCAAAGCAGATCACACTCCCGCGCCACCAAAGCCTTATTCTCTTTAGGGGCCAGGGAATCCCTGGCTTGAAGATTCTCTTTGATCAAGGGGGAACAAAGATCGCCCTGAGTCCCCTTTCGGCCCAAGAGTTGGCCCGAAGGTTTAAGTCCGGACCCGTGGGGATAGTAGAGATCAGCGCCTTGGCCTCAAAGAGAACCCCCCTCGCCCAGGCCCTTTTCGCCTTCGAACATGCCCGACTTCTGGGTCAGGAGGCCAAGGTCATACTTGATGACCTCTCCTTCCAGGTCGGAGGGGATATTTATCTTTCCTTTAATGACCGGGGGGCAGCTGTTTGGGCCTACCAGATGGCCCTTAGACTCAATCCCCAAAATGTTGACGCTGCCAATTCGCTGGCGACTGTCCTGGCAGAGATAGATCGGCCTCGGAGAGCCGTCCGCATCTTTAAGGATGCCTTAGCCTTGAGCCCACAAGACCCGATACTTCACCACAATCTAGGCCTTCTCTACGTCCGCCTTGGGCGCCCGGACTTGGCCATCAAACACCTCGAGAGGGCCTTTGATGTTGCTAAAGATCCTCAGGTGGCCCTGGCCTTGGCCAGGCTACTCATAAAAGAAAGACGTTTTGAGGAAGCGGTGAAACTCCTCAAAGGAATCAAAGACAAAGCCCAGGATCTAAAAGGTTTTTGGGGGATTTTAGGGGAGAGTCTCTTTGAGAGTGGACGTCTTGAGGAAGCCCTTGGGGCCCTTAAAGAAGCCGTTCGGCGTCGGCCTGATGATGCCCGATCTTTAAGCTATCTGGGATTGGCCTTTATGGAAATCGAGGGAGACGTGGAGATAGGGCTTTCCTTATGCAAGCAGGCCCTGGAACTTAAGCCTGATAGTCCCGTTGTCCAACGGAACTATCAGGCGGCGCTTGAACTTGGTCGTCTGGATGGGTCTTCTCAAGAATCTGTTGGATGAGGGAAAGGACCCGTTCTATTTTAAAGGGTTTGGCCAGAAAGTAATCAACTCCACTTTCTCTAAGCTCTTCAGAGGAGGTCTGCCAGCCAGTGACTAGAATTATGATGACCTCGGGATCTATATTTTTAAGGCTAGTCGCCAGACGTCGGCCACTTATCCCCGGCATACTCTGATCCGTAATGACAATATCATAAAGACCGGGGCTAAACTGCTCCAGGGCACTTTGACCGTCGGTAGCCAATTCTACCTGGTGACCAGCGGTCTCTAGAATCTCGGCTAAAAGGTCCCTTACAAAAGGATCATCCTCGACCACGAGGATCTTGGCCGTCATGGCTACCTCCTTGGACTCCGGCTCCTCTTCGGCCTCTAAAGAGGGATCCTTGGCCTTGGGTAGAGTGATGATAAACTTTGTTCCCTTGCCAGGATTGCTCTCTACCTCGATCTCTCCTCTGAAATGCCGTACCAGACTATAACAGATGGAAAGCCCCAATCCGGAGCTCTTCTCCCCTTTGGTAGAAAAAAAAGGATCAAATATGTAAGGTCTTATCTCTGGCGGGATACCACAGCCAGTGTCCTTAACGATGAGCCTTACCTGAGAGTCGAGATCCTCGGTCCGGATGTCGATAATTCCTCCCTGAGGCATGGCATCAAGAGCGTTTATGATCAGGTTGGTTAGGATTTCCCGAATCTGAGAGGCGTTCCCTAAGACAAAAGAACGCGATCTGAGATCTGTCCGGACTTCGTAGTGAATCCCCTCACTTTGGGCCGCAGTTTTCCAGCGGGGCCTGGTCATCTTGATAGCGTCAAGGACGACCTCATTGATGGCTACTGGATAGATCTCTCCAGCCTGACCTAACCGGGCAAACTGCTTGATTCTCTGAACGATTTCCGCCCCATCCCGGGCGGCCTTTTCTATAACCTCAAGGCGTCTTTGGGCCTTGGGGGAACATTCCTTTTTGGCCAAGCTAAGGTTGCCCTCAATCACGGTGAGGACGTTGTTAAGATCATGGGCCACACCGGCCGCCAGTTCTCCAAGAGCCTTGAGTCTCTCTAGCTGGACCAGGCGCTCCTCGGCCATTTTTTTAGCGGTAATGTCAATAAAAATCTCTAGGGCCCCAACTGGATGGCCCTCTGGAGACTTAAGCACCGAGGCATTCTTGAGGACATAGATCTTCTGTCCCGAGCTGCCCTTGAGGATACATTCTTGGCCCCAAATAGGTGGCGGTGACGGACGATCAAAAAGTCGACAGGCCTCACAAGCCGGGTTTTTTAGAAATTCAAAACATCGCTTTCCCAAGGCATCCTGAGCCCGATATCCGGTAATCTTTTCGGCCCACTGATTCCAGTAGATGATTATCCGGTCGGGACTAATAAGAACGGCTCCCCCGGGAACGCTCTCTAGAAGGACCTTCATCAAGGTTGAATATTCCTGACCGAGTGTAAAATCAACATCGCACGCACAAACCGGACCTGGCCTTAAAATGAAATTTTCCTGTGCCACCAGCTGACTCCCCTAAAAAGGCCCGAAAACCTTCCCCAAATCCTCTCTTAAGATCATTTCACTAGCCAAAAAAGCTCTCTCAAGTTATTTCTGCTCCAGACAAAAACATCTTTAGTTATTAATCGAACATCAAGGGAGGTTTATTAAAAAATGAGGATCACCATTCTGGGATCGGGAACAGGGGTTCCCACCCCTGAGCGGGCTCATCCATCTATTTTGGTAGAAATTGGCTCTTGTAAACTTCTTCTAGACTCTGGATCGGGTACTCTGCGCCGTCTCCTTAAAGCAGGTACCGAATATTATCAGATAGATATTCTCTTCTACAGTCATTTCCACCCAGATCATATTGCTGATCTAGTCCCCTTACTTTTTGCTCTCCGCTACTGGGGGCTTCCTCAAAGACCATCACCCATTCATCTTGTTGCCGGAGAAGGCTTCTCCCGTCTTTATCTGGTCTTGAGAGAGGCCTTTGGGCATTGGATAGAGCCCCCGGAAGGAGGGCTCAAACTCTATGAACTCCCCAGCGACACCCTGACCTCTTTGAAGATTATCCCTCAGGTACTCCTTAAAACCGGACCCGTCAAACACAATCCGGAATCCCTGGCCATCCGTTTGGAACATAAGGAAAAGGCCCTGGTTTATTCTGGAGATACAGATTTTAGTCCAGAGCTCGTCAGCCTCGCCCGGGGGGCTGATCTTCTAATCTGCGAATGTTCGACCCCAGAAGGGATGAAGATTTCCGGACATCTTGTCCCCTCGCTGGCCGGCCGGATGGCCCAAGAGGCCAAGGTCAAAAAACTGCTTCTTACCCATTTTTATCCTCCTTGCGAGGAGAGCAACCTTGTCGCCGCTTGCCAAAAGGAATTCTCTGGCGAGATTCTCCTAGCCCAAGACTTGGCTACTTATGAAATTTAATTATAAATTTAATTAAATAGCAGAATCAGTATTTAATAAATTATAGGTCTTACTACCCAGAAAAAACAAAATGATGATCAGAACAAAAAATTCTTAAACTCTATCAATCTATCCTCCATATCTCTACCCAGATAAGCTAATAGAACAGACGTCAAAAGTTCGGGAGTATATTATATTATAAGATTTTAGTGTAATAATATCTTAAAGAGATCATTCTAATTTTACGGTTCTTCCTCTAATTTTGCAAAGTTAGCCATGATATGTTAACCTCATCCTCCGTAAATTTTTGGGGGAAAATAGATGGCTTTTCCGGATCGCCGCGGACATTTTGGTCCCTTTGGAGGTCGGTTTGTTCCTGAGACCCTTATGCCGGCCCTGTTAGAACTTGAAAAGGCCTACCATAGATTTAAAAAGGAGCCCTCTTTTCAGAAGCAACTGGCCGAATTGTTTAAAGAGTACGTCGGTCGGCCCACCCCTCTTTATGAGGCCAAAAGGCTCTCAGAAAGCCTTGGAGGCCACTTACGGATTTTTTTAAAAAGAGAGGACCTCACCCATACTGGAGCCCATAAGATAAACAACACCTTAGGACAGGTACTCTTGGCCAAACGAATGGGCAAAAAACGCATCATCGCCGAGACCGGGGCTGGTCAACATGGAGTGGCCACTGCCACCGCAGCGGCCCTTCTGGGCCTTGAATGTCTCGTCTATATGGGGGCTAAAGACACCGTACGCCAAGCCATGAATGTCTTCCGAATGGAACTTTTAGGGGCTAAGGTGATCCCTGTCCACTCGGGAAGCCAGACCTTAAAAGACGCCATTAACGAGGCCATCCGGGACTGGGTGACCAATGTGGAGACTACCTACTATGTCATTGGATCTGTGGTCGGCCCCCACCCTTATCCAAGCATGGTCAGAGACTTCCAGTCTGTCATTGGTAAAGAAACCCGTCGCCAGATCCTTCAAAAGATGGGAAGGCTTCCCGACCTTCTGATTGCCTGTGTTGGCGGAGGAAGCAATGCCATGGGACTCTTTTACCCCTTTCTCAAAGAGAAACAGGTAAAAATGATCGGAGTGGAGGCCGCCGGCCGTGGTCTTAATTCTGACCGTCATTCAGCCACCCTTTGTGCTGGTAGCCCCGGGGTCCTCCATGGAGCGATGAGCTATCTCCTCCAAGACGAAGATGGCCAGATAAAAGAGGCTCACTCCATTGCTCCCGGGCTTGACTATCCGGGTGTAGGACCTGAGCATAGCTTTCTTAAAGAAAGCGGCCGGATAGAATATACCGCCGTAGGAGATGAGGAAGCCTTGGCAGCCTTTAGACTCCTTTCTGAAAAAGAAGGGATCATTCCAGCCTTAGAGAGTGCTCACGCCATTGCCCAGCTTATAAAAATGGCTCCAGATTTGCCTCAAGGATCAACTGTCATCGTCAACCTTTCTGGCCGAGGAGATAAAGACGTAGCGGCTGTGGCAGAGTATCTCGGAAGGAATCAAGAATGAAAGGAGTTGTCCGCATTAAAAGGGCCTTCGAGGAAGTCCGCAAGCGGAAAGAGGCAGCCTTGATACCCTTTATTGAGGCCGGGGATCCAGATCTTTCTGCCACCGAGGAACTTCTCCACGCCCTGGATGAGGCCGGAGTGGATCTGATAGAACTTGGCTACCCCTTTTCCGATCCTCTGGCCGATGGCCCCACCATCCAAGCAGCCGCCCAGCGGGCCTTAAGAGGCGGCCTTCGGATGGAGCAAGTGCTGGAGATGTTGGCTAGGGTAATTCCCAAAATCCGTCCTCCGATCCTCATCATGGGCTATTTAAATCCTTTTCTCCACTTTGGGCTCGAAGAGTTTGCCCGTCGGGCAGAAGTCATTGGCCTCTGTGGGACCATTATCCCCGACCTACCCCTGGAAGAGGCCGGCCACTGGCGCAAGATCGCCAAGGCCCATGGACTGGCCAACGTCCTCCTGGCCGCTCCCACCACCGGAGAAAAGCGCCTCGAACGGCTGGCCAAGAACACCTCCGGATTTCTCTACTACGTCTCAGTGACTGGAATCACTGGAGCCAGAAAAAGCCTGCCGCCAGACCTAGCCCTCAAACTGGATCTGGCTCGGGAATTGTCCCCAGTACCGGTGGCCGTAGGTTTTGGCATCGCCACTGCTGATCAGGTGGCTGCTTTAGCCCCCCATGCCGACGGCATTGTTGTCGGAAGTGCTATTGTCCGCCTGATCGCTAAGACTCCCAGAAAGACAATGGTCGAGGAGGTCTTTGGCTTCGTCAAAGCCCTCAAGGAGGCTACCTACAGATCATGAAGCTGATTAAGGTTCGCACCAAGCCAGCCTACGAGATTGAAATCCGAGGAGGGCTGCTCACGGACTTAGCGACCTCCCTTAAGGAAGAAAACTTTGGTGACCATTATTACTTGATCACGGATTCAAACGTCCACAACCTGATGGCCGAAGACCTAGTAGAGATGCTCAAGGAGAAGGGAATCCATGTAAGCCTTATCTCTTTTCCGGCCGGTGAAGCCTCAAAGAATATGGCCACTGTCGTCAATCTGGCCCGGGAGATGGTTCGCCTAGGGGCTGACCGCCGTTCAGCTATCATTGCCTTTGGCGGAGGGGTCACGGGAGATATCGCCGGTTTTCTGGCCTCCATCTATATGAGAGGAATACCCTACATCCAAATCCCCACTACCCTTCTCTCCCAGGTTGACAGCTCCGTTGGAGGCAAAACTGGAGTTGACCTTCCCGAGGGCAAAAACCTCTTAGGGACCTTCTATCAGCCTCGACGAGTCTATATTGACTATGCCGTCTTGGGGCTCCTTCCAAGAAAAGAGTTTCGCCAAGGACTGGCCGAAGTAGTCAAATACGGTCTTATAAAAAGCCAACGGCTCTTTAGTTATCTTGAACGACGGGCCCAAGAGATCATCCAACTTGAACCGGGGCCTTTAGAACACATCATTGCCGAAAGCTGCCGTATCAAGGCCTGGGTCGTCTCCAGGGACGAAAAGGAAGCCGGTCTTAGGCGGATTCTTAACCTCGGCCACACTCTGGGGCATGCCTTTGAGGCCGCCTCTTCCTGGAGGCTTCCTCACGGAGAAGCCGTGGCCATCGGCATAGTCGCCGCCGCCAGGATCTCAGAAAAAAGGGGCTTTATTTCTGAAGAAGTAACCGAAAAGATCCAAAAACTCCTCATCTCTTTAGGACTCCCTATACGTCTTCCCTTCGAGCTCTCCAAAGAAGCCGTAATCTCCTACCTTAAAAGCGATAAAAAGGCCGTCTCCCGTTGGCCGGTCTTTGTTCTTCTGAAAGGGATCGGCCAGACAATCTTTGACCCTGAAGTCCCCTCCGGGCTGGTAGAGGAGATTGCCGAAGAACTGGGGTGTCGATAATTCTTAGGAATAAAGAAGCCTTCGATGGTAGCGTAAGTCAAAGAGGGCGTAAGCTCCAAGGGCCAGGGTCAAAGCCGCTACTGCCCAAAAGAGGGGAACAAAGAAGGAGCCTCCCCAGAAAAGTGGCCAGATAAGACCGCGTTTTATGAAAGAAAAATCCCTTGAACCAGTCTCACAGACCAGAAGATCCACCCCCTGGCTCAAGAACTCAAAAGAAAGTGCCACCGGAATCAGCCAAGATGCCTCTGAGGATAGATGGGACAGGAGAAAGATCAAACCGAGGGGAGGAGCTACGGCCAGAAAAATCCTCAGCCCATTGGCTAAAGTAAAAGAAAGGCGCCTCCAGGCAAGCCTGATATACTGGAGCCCCGTGTACCAAGTAAAGGCAACAATGACCAAGCCGTAGATCCAGGCAGCCTCTGAGGGACCAAATAGGATTCGAACAAAAAGGGCCAAGGCAAAGAAGACCGCGGCTGCAAACCATCTTAAACCCAAACGGCTTTTAAAAAGGCCCATGACCAAAGTAGCCAAAAAAGGCAGGGCCAGGAGGGGAATAATTACCCGTTCTTCGGGCAAGAGATGAATCATTACCAAGAACCCGGCCCCGACCATCTGGACAGAGGTTTTGATCTTGGCCAAAGGAGTAACCGGAAGGCCTCCCTCGCCCGAAAGATAACGTCTTAACTCGGTTACCAGTAACTCCCGGAAGATGATAGCCGCCGCTAGTCCTAGAGGCAAATAATCCCGATAGGCCAAGGGGATATAGACCGCTGCAATAAAGACCTTGTCCGCAATGGGATCAAAGAGAATCCCAAAACGGGTAGCCCCATGACGTCGGGCCAGCCAACCATCGAGGTAGTCGGTAAAGCCCAGGAGCGAAGCCACCCCCAAGGCCGTAAACTGGGCCACATGGCCGCCATAATAAAGCAAAACACAGGGAATCGGCAAAAGAAGGATACGCAGAAGGGTTAGATGATTGGCCCGGACCTTAAACATGAAAGAAGCTTAGCCGAAAGAATTCGGAAAATAAACCTCACTGCCTGGTAAAAATTTTAAAAAATTTGGAATCTGGAGGCTCTGCCCCCAGATTCCAGACTAGGTTCCCATCTCCCAGGAGGATAGATACTTTTCCTGCTCCTCTGTGAGCTGATCTATCTTAATCCCCATGGAGTCAAGTTTCATCCGGGCGATCTCCTGATCAATCTCCTCGGGGACGGGATAAACTGTCTTTTTGAGCTTTTTGGGCCGTTTGGCCAGATATTCGCAACAAAGAGCCTGATTGGCAAAGCTCATATCCATAACGGCCGAGGGATGCCCTTCGGCAGCGGCCAGATTCACCAGACGACCCTCAGCCAAGACATAGACCTTGCGTCTGTTCTTTAAAGTATATTCAACGACGTTGTCCCTGATCTCCCTTATCTTGGTGGAGATCTCTTTCAATCCCTCGAGATCAAGTTCCACATTGAAATGGCCGGAGTTGGCTACAATGGCCCCATCTTTCATCTTCAGAAAATGTTCCTTGCGGATAACATTGATGTCTCCGGTCACGGTACAGAAAAAGTCACCGATTCGAGCAGCCTCAGCAATAGGCATAACGTCATAGCCATCCATGACCGCTTCAAGGGCCTTCAGGGGATCGACTTCGGTAATGATTACCCTGGCCCCCATACCTCGGGCCCTCATGGCCAGCCCCCGGCCACACCAGCCATAACCAGAGACCACAAAGATCGAACCCGCCAGGAGTCGGTTGGTGGCCCGGATAATACCATCGATGGTAGATTGTCCAGTTCCATAGCGGTTGTCAAAGAAGTGTTTGGTCTTAGCGTCATTTACAGCAATAATGGGGTATTTGAGCACTCCCTGCTCAGCCATGGCCCGCAACCGGATCACTCCGGTAGTGGTCTCCTCTGTGCCTCCCAAGATCTTGGCGGCCAGAGGTTGATATTCGGAATGAATAGTTGAGACCAGATCAGCCCCATCGTCCATGGTAATCTGGGGTTTGGTCTCGATTACGGCTCGGATATGGGCATAGTAGGTATCGTGGTCTTCCCCCCGGATGGCAAAGACAGGGATTTTGAGATGTTTGACCAAGCTGGCAGCGACATCGTCTTGGGTTGAGAGAGGATTTGAGGCGCACAGGGCCACCTCGGCTCCACCAGCCTTAAGAACGGCCATAAGATAGGCCGTCTCGGTGGTTACATGAAGACAAGCCCCTATCTTTACCCCTGAAAGGGGCTTTTCTTTGGCAAAACGTCGTTTGATTTGGGTGAGAACAGGCATATCCTTGGCCGCCCATTCAATCCGCAGTTTTCCCTTTTCGGCCAAAGCAAGATCTCTGATATCGTATTCCATCGCTGACTCCTTAGACTAAATCTTAATTAAAGACCGGCTTGTTCCTTGATCTTGTCTACCAAGTCTAATTTTTCCCAGGTAAACTCTGGCTCCAGACGGCCAAAGTGGCCATAACAGGCCGTCTTTTTAAAGATCGGCCGACGAAGGTTAAGATAGTCGATCATCCTGGCTGGCCGAAAATCAAAGTTGGTCTTGATGATCTCCAGGATCTTCTCCACCGGAATCTGCTCAGTACCATAGGTCTGGACGTTTATAGAGAGGGGATAAGGGACTCCAATAGCATAGGCTACTTGAACCTCGAGTTCCCTAGCTACCCCAGCAGCTACCAAGTTCTTGGCCACATAGCGGGCATAATAAGAAGGTGTACGATCGACCTTGGTGGGATCCTTGCCAGAGAAGGCCCCTCCACCATGGTGCCCCCGGCCCCCATAAGTATCAACGATGATTTTCCGACCGGTCATACCACAGTCGGCCAAAGGCCCACCAACTACAAAACGGCCGGTGGTGTTGACGTAATATTTGGTCTCGCCATTTATATGTTCGGGAAGGATGACCTTTTTGACTACCTCTTCGATAACGGCTTCTTTGAGCTCTTTATAGTTAACGTGGGGATCATGCTGAGCTGCTATCACCACCGAATGGACCGAAACCGGACGCCGATCAACATATTTGATTGTCACCTGGGTCTTCCCATCTGGCCGCAAGAAAGGAATAATGCCCTTTTTACGCACCTCGGCCAGCCTCATGGCCAGACGGTGGGCATACCAGATAGGAAGGGGCATAAAGTCCGGCGTCTCGTCGCAGGCATAACCAAACATAAGCCCTTGGTCCCCAGCACCGATCTCCCCGTTTTCCCGGTCTACTCCCATGGCAATATCCGGACTTTGCCGATCTATAGAGATGAGCACTGCACAGGTCTGCCAGTCAAAACCCAGATCGGAATGATTATAGCCGATCTCCTTAACCACTCCCCGGGCAATCACCGGATAGTCCACCCGGGCCTCGGTAGTAATCTCTCCAGCAATGAGGATCATCCCCGTGTTGACCAAGGTTTCACAGGCTACCCGAGCATAGGGATCTCGGGAGATAATAGCATCGAGGATAGCATCTGAGATCTGGTCGGCCACCTTATCCGGATGGCCCTCAGTAACCGATTCAGAAGTAAAAAGAAAATCTGTTGTGCTCATGGAGACTCCTCCTAAAACTTGATTTGTATCTCTTTCTTTCCGTG
This sequence comes from Thermosulfuriphilus sp., assembly GCF_054026695.1. Lineage (NCBI taxonomy): Bacteria > Pseudomonadati > Thermodesulfobacteriota > Thermodesulfobacteria > Thermodesulfobacteriales > Thermodesulfobacteriaceae > Thermosulfuriphilus > Thermosulfuriphilus sp. The sequence continues at coordinate 23,622 of NZ_JBPMLP010000001.1, read as the reverse complement.
CTAAATTGAGATTGACTTTGGACTGGCGGCATGTAATCAAGGCCTCTGGTTGTTGTCAATAGAGAGTTTATAACAGGATCTTTTTTCCGGACCAAAGAGGGATTTTTGTCTGGAGGTCGAAAGGAAGACCGATATAGAATCAAGACCTACCCGGATTGATCTTTCCCCAGATCCCTTTCCCTTGGTAAAGATACTTCCTAGAGGAGGATTATAGATGATCGAACTCGAAGACAGCATTACCAGCCTGAGTGGTCTGTCTGAGGAAGAATCTATCGAGATCCCCGAAGAACTACCCCTCATGGCCGTCCGGGATGTGGTCATCTTCCCCTCCATGATCATCCCCCTTTTTGTAGGCCGTGAGGCCTCCATCTCGGCGGTAAATGAGGCCATAAATCAGCACAATCGTCTCATCGCCCTTACCTCCCAGAAAGACGGCACCGAAGAAGAGCCCAAGCCCGAGGATCTCTATCCAGTAGGGGTGGTAGCCATAATCATGAGGACTTTAAAACTTCCCGATGGCCGATTGAAGATCCTCATCCAGGCAGTAGCCCGGGCCAAGATAGACGAATTTGTCCAGGAATCCCCCCATTTCAAGGTCAGGCTCGAACCCATAAGGGAAGAAGAGCCCAGCGAGGTCTCAGTAGAAATTGAAGCCCTGATGCGTAATGTCCGGGAAAACGCCGAGAAGATCTTCTCCCTCAAGGGGATGCTCACCCCGGAGATCTCAAGTCTTCTTGAAGGGGTAGAAGAACCTGGACGTTTGGCCGACATCGTTGTCTCTAATCTGAGGCTGAGAATCCCTGAGGCCCAGAGGATCTTGGAGACCTTTGAGCCCATTGAACGTCTCAGACTGGTCAATGAGGTGGTTACCAGGGAACTTGAGGTCTCGGCTATGCAGGCCAAGATCCAGTCTGAGGCCAAAGAAGAAATGACCAAGACCCAGAGGGAGTACTTCTTAAGAGAACAGCTTCGAGCCATCAAGAAGGAACTTGGCGAGATAGACGAACATGCCCAGGAGATCGAAGAGTTTCGGGAAAAAATCTCCAAGGCCAAAATGCCCAAGGAGGTAGAGACCGAAGCCCTCAAACAACTGCGGCGTCTGGAGTTGATGCACCCTGATTCGGCCGAGGCCTCGGTCGTACGGACCTATCTTGAATGGCTGGTAGAGCTCCCTTGGCGGCGCTCAACTCGCGACAAGCTCGATCTCAGAGAGGCCAAACGCATCCTTGACGAGGATCACTATGATCTGGAAAAGGTCAAAGAGAGGATCCTAGAGTTTCTGGCCGTCCGCAAGCTCAACAAGACCACCAAGGGCCCCATTCTCTGCTTTGTCGGCCCTCCTGGAGTAGGTAAAACCAGCCTAGGCCGCTCTATTGCCCGGGCTATGGGCCGGAAGTTTATCCGTATCTCCCTAGGAGGAGTAAGGGATGAGGCCGAGATCCGTGGCCATCGTCGGACCTACATCGGAGCCATGCCGGGCCGGATCATCCAGGGTCTTAAGACCGCCGGGACAAACAACCCGGTCTTTATGATCGACGAGATAGACAAACTCTATGCCGACTTCCAGGGGGATCCTTCAGCAGCCCTCCTGGAGGTCCTCGATCCAGAACAGAACAACGCCTTTGTGGATCACTATCTAGGTGTCCCTTTTGATCTGTCTCGGGTGATGTTCATCGCTACGGCCAATATGGCTGACACCATCCCGGCAGCCCTCAGGGATCGAATGGAAATTATTTATATCTCTGGCTATACCGCTGAAGAAAAACTTGAAATTGCCAAAAAGTATCTTCTCCCCCGCCAGATTAAAGAACATGGACTCAAGGCCGAAGAGATCACTATCTCCGATGAGACTATCCTTAAGGTCATCCAGGAATACACCGAGGAGGCCGGGCTCAGGGAGCTTGAACGGCAACTGGCAGCTATCTGTCGTAAAGTGGCCAGACGGATAGCCGAAGGCGAAAGTGGTCCTTTCCGCATCAACCGGGCCAATCTTCATAAGTACCTAGGAGTGCCCAAATATATCCCGGAGCTTGAACAGGAAGAGGATGAAATCGGGGTGGCTACTGGCCTTGCCTGGACCCAGTACGGTGGAGAGGTTCTTTATGTGGAGGCCAGCGTCATGGTCGGCAAGGGAAATCTGATCCTCACCGGACAGCTCGGTGAGGTCATGAAGGAAAGCGCCCAGGCAGCCCTCTCTTATACCCGCTCCCGAGCCCCCAAACTGGGAATTGATCCCGAATTTTATGATAAGTATGATATTCACATCCACGTCCCTGCCGGAGCCATTCCTAAAGACGGCCCCAGCGCCGGGGTAACTATGGCTACGGCTATGATCTCCGCCCTTACGGAGACCCCGGTCTCAAAGGATATTGCCATGACCGGGGAGATTACCTTAAGGGGCCGGGTGCTACCGGTAGGGGGAATCAAGGAAAAGGCCTTAGCCGCCCTGAGAAAGGGAATCTGTCGGGTAATAATCCCGGAGAAAAATATCAAGGACCTCGAAGAGATCCCCAAACACATGCGCCGTAAGCTAGATTTTATTCCCGTAAGACATATGGATCAGATCTTAGAGCTGACCCTTTTATCGGCTAAGAAGAAAAAGAGGGCCAGGGGCCGCAAACGATAAAAACGATAAATAATTAATTTAAATAATTTAAAGAGCAACTTCCATGGGCCCGGAACTGATCCAAGGTCTGGCTCTTATCGCCTTTATGGTCTGTCTATCCGGTTTTTTCACCGGTTCAGAAACCGCTCTTTTTTCTCTGTCCCGCCTTGAAATTGCTCAGCTTAAGAATCACCCCCGCAAGGGCTGCCGCACCATCCCTGAACTTCTCTCCCGCCCTAAAGAACTTCTGGTCTCTCTACTAGTAGGCAACGAGGTGGCCGATATCCTCTCTTCATCTCTAGCAGCCACCATCCTCATCAGTCAGTATGGACCTCAAGGGAAATGGTTGGCTATGGCGGCCATGACAGTTATTCTTTTTATTTTTGGAGACCTTTTACCCAAGGCCGCTGGTTTCAGGGTTCCCCAGAGATTCGGTTGCCTGACTGCCAGACCTCTCAAACTCTTCATCGTTGTCTCTACTCCCTTGAGGTTCTTGTTGATCTGGATCTCTGAGGGCATCCTCAGGCTTCTTGGGGTCCGGATAGAGGAGAGGGAGAATAGCCGGCTACGGGATGAAGACATCCTCCAGCTGATAGAAGAAGGGGCCGAAAAGGGCATCTTCCAGGAACTAGAGCGCCACTTTATCTTCGGCCTCATGGAGCTTGAGGAAACAACTGTTGCCTCCATCATGACCCCCAGAACCGATATCTTCGCCTTGCCCTTACAACCTGTAACCAAAGAGCTAATCAGGAAGATTAAAAGAAAAGGCTTCTCCCGGATTCCCGTCTACCAAGGTGATCTTGATAATCTCAAGGGAATCCTACACGTAAAAGAACTCCTTGGTTGGCAAAAAAAGAGCATCACCAGCCTTGAGACCTTGCTTAGGCCCGCCTATTTCGTCCCCGAGACCATGAAGGCCCGACAGCTGCTGGCTGAATTCCAGCAACGGCGGATTAAAATGGCCATGGTCGTTGATGAATATGGGGTAATCAGTGGTCTGGTCACTTTGGAAGACGTCCTTGAGGAACTCTTTGGGGAAATATACGACGAATTTGATCGCCGTGAGGACCTCATCGAAGAAAAGGCCCCGGGGGTCTATATTCTTTCCCCCCGGCTTAAGGTAGCAGACTTCAACCGCCGCGTCGGGGCCCAGCTACCGGAAGAAGATGTAGAGACCATGGGAGGCTTTGTCCTCCATATCTTTGGGGAACTTCCCCGGGAGGGATTGGCCCAAGAGGCCCATGGTTTCCGTTTCGTAGCCGAAAGGGTCAAAGGCCCTAAGATCCTCTCTATCCGGGCCGAGACCCTTAGAGGAAATGGCAATGTGGGAAATACTGCCTAAGTTTATTGTCTCGGTCCTGCTTCTGGCCACCGAAGCTTTTTTTTCCGGGTCCGAGATGAGCCTGGTAGCCGCTGACCCAGCCTATCTTAAGCGGATCTCGCGCACCAACCATAGCGCCCGCATGGCCCTTTACCTTATTGAAAACTCCGAACGCCTTCTGACCACCACCCTTTTAGGACTCAACCTCTCGGTCATCGGCAACAGCGTTATCACTACGGCTATATTATTGGAGCTCTTTCCTCAAAAAGGTGGCCTGATTGCCGCCCTTGTCCTTCCGCCTCTTTTTTTGATCTTCGGCCAGATAATCCCCAAGACCTACTTCCGCCAGAAGAGCCATCTTTGGGCCCCCCGACTGGCACCCTTTGTCCTCCTGGTCTCTTATCTTTTCTATCCAGTCGTGGCTTTAGTCTCCCGCCTAATCCGCCTTGTTCTCACCCTCTTTGGCGTCGCCCCCCAGCGCCAAGCCCCATCAGTCACCAAAGAAGAGATTGCCCTCCTCATCAAGGCCGATTCCGAACTTGATGCCACAGAACGCCGTCTGATAGAAAAAATTTTTTCTTTCGGAAAAAAGACTGCCAGCCGGGTGATGATACCTCTGGTGCAGGTAACCGCTCTCCCGGAGAGCGCCTCGGTAGAGACAGCTATCGAACTTTTTAAAAAGACTGGGTTTTCAAAGATTCCCATCTACCGAGAGAGGATCATCCAGATAAGCGGAATCCTTTACTGCTTTGACCTTCTTGAGGAAGAAAACCTAAGCCGCCCCGTAGGATCTCTTGCAAAAGCAGCCTATTATGTCCCGGAGTTCAAACCGGTAAGTGAACTTTTAGCCGAGATGCAACGAACCGGCCGGACCATGGCCGTGGTAGTTGACGAGTACGGCGGGGCCTTAGGGATTGTCACTATCGAGGATCTGGTGGAAGAGGTCCTTGGCGAATTCTGGGATGAGTTCGACCCCCGCCGGATTCCCTACGTAAGGCTCTCAGAAAACAGATACCTTGTCCGAGGCTGGATGGAAATCGAGGATCTTAACGAGGAACTCGGGCTCAATCTACCCCCGGGAGAGTATGAAACCTTAGGGGGATTTTTGATGAAGCTGGCTGGTCGGATCCCGCGAGTAGGCGAGGTCTTCCGTTACGGAAACATTCACTTCCTCATCCGCAAGGCCAGCCCGACCACAATAGATGAGGTTGAGGTCTGGATAAGATCCAAAACTTAAAGATTAAGCAGGCCTGATGCCTTAAGCCAATCATTCAGGTCTTTAAGAGCCCTCTGGGCATAAAGCCTTCCCCGCTCTCTTTTGGGAACCCGCCGAGGGAGCTTCGGGAAAAGCCCCCAGTTTATGTTCATGGGCTGGAAATGTTTGGGATCGGCGGAAGTGATATGATTGATTAAAGCCCCATGAGCGGTGGTAGGCGGGGGGATGATCAGGGCCTTGGCCTTTAGCAGGTTGGCGGCGTTGATTCCGGCTAATAGCCCCATGGCCGTTGACTCCACATAGCCCTCAACACCACTTAGTTGCCCGGCCAGAAAAAGGTTTGGTCTTTTTTTGATTTGAAGGGTTGGCAAGAGGATCTTCGGGGCACAGATAAAGGTATTGCGGTGAATTGAACCATAGCGGGCAAAGTCGGCCTTCTCAAGGCCAGGAATGAGGCGAAATACCCTTTTCTGCTCCGGCCAAGTAAGCTTTGTCTGAAAGCCCACCAAATTATAAAGGGTCCCTTCCCGGTTTTCTGCCCGAAGCTGAACCACCGCAAAAGGCTCCCGCCCCGTACGGGGATCCCGGAGCCCCACAGGTTTCATCGGACCATACCTGAGGGTATCGGGTCCCCTTTCGGCCATAACCTCAATGGGCAGGCAGCCCTCAAAATAGCGAGGCTTTTCAAACTCCCTTAAGGGGACCTTTTTAGCTGTCAGTAGCTCTCGGACAAATCGGTAATATTCTTCCTTGTTCAGGGGACAATTAAGGTAGTCTCCGCCTTTTCCCTGATAACGTGAGGCCCGAAAAATAACAGACATATTCAAGCTCTCGGCATAGACAATGGGAGCTATGGCATCATAAAAATAGAGATAATCCTGTCCGGTAATCTCCTTTAAAGATTTAGCTAAAGCCTCAGAGGTAAGAGGGCCTGTAGCTAAGATGACAATCTCACCCTCAGGAATCTCCCGGACCTCTTCTCTGATGATCTCCACCAGAGGATGCTCACTTAGCCTCCGGGTAACAAAGGCAGCAAACCTTTCTCGGTCAACGGCCAGGGCTTTGCCTGCAGGGACCTGAGTAGCTAAGGCAGCCTCCATGATCAGGGAGCCAAGGAGCCGCATTTCCTCCTTGAGAAGCCCGACGGCAGAGGTGATCTCAGCTGATCTCAAAGAGTTTGAGCAGACAAGTTCAGCCAGAAGACTTGTCTTGTGGGCCGGTGTAAATTTAACCGGCCTCATCTCGTAGATACACACCGGCACACCTCGCCTGGCGAGTTGCCAAGCGGCCTCACTGCCGGCAAGCCCCCCGCCGATAACTAAAACACGCCTAGTAATTGACAATGTCTAATTGGCTAAAAAAATAGGCAATCTCCCGGGTCGCAGACTCCGGGCTATCCGAACCATGAACCACGTTTTTTTCAATGTCGGTGGCAAAGTCCCGCCGGATGGTTCCCTCAGCCGCCTTTCGATAATCAGTGGCTCCCATTATCTGCCGGCACTTGGCAATGGCCCCTTCACCCTCGAGGACCATGGCCACAATGGGCCCCGAAGACATAAAATCCGTAAGACTCTCATAGAAGGGTTTGTCCTTGTGGACAATATAGAACCCCTTAGCCTCTTCCTTGGTCATCTTGAGCATCTTTAGGGCCACTACCTTGAGGCCTGCCTGTTCGAAGCGCCGGATGACCTCACCGATCAGGCGCTTGCTCACACCGTCTGGCTTAACCAAAGAAAGCGTCCGTTCGCTCATCACTAAGGCCTCCTTTAACTTTTTGATTCCAAAGCGGCCCTAAACCATACCAATTGACGCCTATCCGGACAATGCCTACAGTTTGTTCGGAATCAGAATAACAAAAAATTTCCAAAAAACAGGAGGAGGTGGGAGAATGCTTGATCTCGTACCTTGGAGGCCAATGAGAGAACTAAGGCGGGAGATTGACCGTCTTTTTGAAGATTTCTTTGGTGAAAGGGCCTTGGCCACCGAGACAGACTGGATCCCCTCGGTCGACATCTCTGAGACCAAAGATGCCGTAATTATTAAGGCTGAACTCCCCGGCCTTGACCCTGAAGACATTGACATTTCCCTGAGAGGGGACATCCTGACCATCAAAGGGGAGAAGAAACAAGAGGTAGAGGAAAAGGACGAAAACTTCCACCGAATTGAACGACGCTATGGTTTCTTCTCTCGCTCCATCCGGATCCCAGCCGAGGTGGACCCTGAACGAATCGAGGCCTCCTACCGACGGGGGGTCTTAAAGGTTGTCCTTCCCAAGAAAGAAGAGGCTAGGGTCAAACAGATCCCCGTCAAAACCGAATGACAACCTACTCGATGAAGGGGGGGAAGGTCTACTTCCCCCCTTGACTGTTTTCCCCCCTTTCTTGACGGTATTTTTTAACTCGATTAGATTCCTTTTTTCAGCGAGAGTGGCGGAATTGGGAGACGCTCTGGACTTAGGATCCAGTGGGGTTTTCCCCGTGGGGGTTCGAGTCCCCCCTCTCGCACCAAAAACGTCTTTAAAGAAAGAGGAGTCCAAATGAGGGTATCAGTAGAAGATCTGTCCAGCGTTCAGAAGCGTCTAGAGGTAGAGCTTCCCCCGGAGATGGTAGACAAGGAGCTCAACCAGGCCTATGCCCGTCTGCGTAAAGAGGTAAAACTAAAGGGGTTCCGCAAAGGCCATGCCCCTAAAGAGCTTTTGAAGCGTCTCTTCCGAGATCGGGTAGAAGAAGAAGTCACCGAGAAGCTTATTAGCGAAACCCTACCCAAGGCCATAAGCCAGTCGAAACTTGTCCCGGTTGTCCGACCTCAGGTTTCATCTTACGAGGCTTTGAGGGAGAATGAGTCTTTCTCCTATTCTGTGGTTGTAGATATCCGCCCGGAGTTTGAACTTCCGGAGTACGAGGGTCTGGAGCTTGAGGCCATGGATACTGAGGTCAGCGAGCAAGAAGTAGAAAACCAGCTTAAGGCCCTCCAATATACCTTTGCAAACTTCAAGGAGGCCCCCGAAGATCACTCCTTGGGAAAGGGGGACGTAGTCATTGTCTCTGTTGAGGTTCTGGAAAGCGGAGAGAGGATCCCAGGACTAAGTACTGAGAGTCTTTACATCGATGTTGGCACCGGAGAATTCAACGCTACTGTAGAAGATGCCTTAGTTGGCCACAAAAAGGGCGAAACAGTAGAAGTAGAGATAACCCACCCTGAAGACGCCCTTAACGAGGCCCTGGCTGGCAAGACCGTTCTTTATCGAGCCCAGATCAAGGAGATTTACATCCGGGAGCTTCCTCCCCTTGATGACACTTTTGTTGAAAGACTTCAGGCTGGTTTCAAAGATCTTGAGGACCTTAAAGAACGCATAAGGCAACGCCTTAAGAAGGAAAAAGAACGCCGGGCCGAAGAGTACCTCAAAGAGCAGATCCTAGAGCAGCTCCGGTCTCGGGTAGATTTTGAGGTTCCGGAGCGTTTTATTGAGTATAAGATAGAACAAATGGTTGAACAGATGGCCCAGAACCTTCAGGAACAGGGGCAGAGTTTTGAAGAGGCTGGGATCTCGGTAGAGAGGTTAAGGCGCCGTCTGCATCCTTTGGCCGAACAGCAGGCAAAGGAAGAACTGATTTTGGAAAAAATTGCCGAAAAGGAAAATATAGGGGTAGATGGACCGGAGCTTGAAGCCCGGGTAGAACAGCTAGTTCGGGCCTTGGGGGCCAGAGGGGAAGAATTACGGGGAGTGTTAGCCACCTCCATGGTCCCCAAACTCATTGCAGAGAAGACGTTGCGCTTTCTTCTCGACAAAGCTAAGATTAAGCAAAAAGATGACACTGAAATTGAAAGAAACGAAACAGAAAAACAGGAAGGATGAAATCAATTCTATGCTCGTACCCATTGTTATTGAGCAGACCGGCCGTGGCGAACGGGCCTTTGATATCTATTCTCGTCTCTTAAAAGAGAGGATAATCTTCATTGGCTCCCCTATAGATGACAATATTGCCAACCTGGTCATTGCCCAGCTTCTTTTTCTGGAAGCCGAAGATCCAGATCGGGACATCACCATCTACATCAATTCTCCTGGAGGTTACGTTACCGCTGGGTTGGCCATCTATGACACCATTCAGTATATCCGCCCTGATGTAGCTACTCTTTGCATGGGACAGGCAGCCAGCATGGGAGCCGTACTTTTAGCTGCCGGGGCCAAGGGGAAGCGTTATGCCCTGCCTCACTCAAGGATCATGCTTCATCAGCCCATGGGAGGCTTTCAGGGCCAAGCGGTAGATGTTGATATTCAGGCCAAAGAGATCCTCCGCCTAAGGGATATTCTTAATAATATCTTGGCTAAACACACAGGGCAGACCTTAGAGAGGATCCAGGCTGACACCGAAAGGGATTTTTATATGTCGGCCGAAGAGGCTAAGGCTTACGGACTAGTTGACGAAGTTATTTACCAGAGGGCAATCAAGGAGGAGAAAGATGGCCAGGCGTAATAGCAAAGGGGGCGACCTCCACTGTTCATTCTGTGGGAAGAGTCAGGATGAGGTCCGCAAACTCATCGCCGGGCCGGCGGTCTACATCTGTGACGAATGCATTGAGCTCTGCAACGACATCATTGCCGAGGAATACGCCCGGGAAGAAGCGGCCCGCAGGCTTTCGGCCATTCCTAAGCCGGCGGAGATCAAGGCCTTCTTGGACGAGTACGTTGTTGGCCAGGAGCGAGCCAAAAAAATCTTGGCCGTAGCTGTCCACAACCACTACAAGAGGATCGATTCCCGGGTCAGCCTGGATGGAGTTGAATTGCAAAAGAGCAATATTCTCCTTATTGGGCCCACAGGCAGTGGTAAAACCCTTCTGGCCCAGACCTTGGCCAAATTTCTTAATGTACCCTTCACCATTGCCGACGCCACCACCCTTACGGAGGCCGGCTATGTAGGAGAAGATGTTGAAAACATCATTCTCAATCTTCTTCAGGCCGCTGATTACGATGTCGAACTGGCCCAGAGGGGGATCGTCTATATTGATGAGATAGACAAGATTGCCCGTAAGGGAGATTCCCCTTCCATCACCCTAGATGTCTCTGGCGAAGGGGTCCAGCAAGCCCTCCTGAAGATTATCGAAGGCACCATAGCCAATGTGCCTCCCAAGGGCGGACGCAAACACCCTCAACAGGAATTTATCAAGGTGGACACCACTAACATACTCTTTATCTGCGGGGGTGCCTTTGTTGGCCTTGAGAATATCATCCGCCAGAGGCTAGGGAAAAAGGCTATCGGTTTTGGAGCCGACATTGAGGTGGCCAAAGATATGACCATTGGCGAAGTCCTGGCCCATACCCAACCTGAAGATCTCATTAAGTTTGGTCTTATTCCAGAATTTGTCGGTCGGCTCCCAGTGGTAGCCACTTTGGATGAGTTGACGGAAGATCAACTGGTGCGCATTTTAAAAGAGCCTCGCAATGCCCTAGTCAAACAATACATGAAGCTCTTTGAGATGGACGGTATCAAGCTTCGATTCACCGATGGAGCCCTTAAGGCTATCGCTCGGGAGGCCATTAAACGGAAGACTGGGGCCCGAGGTCTGAGAGCTATCCTTGAAGAATCCATGCTTGATATAATGTATGATCTACCTTCCAAGGATGATGTCCGGGAATGTGTGGTCAGTGAAGAGGTCATCCTACGGAAGGAAAAACCAATAATCCTGTTCGAGCCAAAGGCCAAAGAGGCCTAGGAGGAGTATGAATAGCATCGAAATTAACGAACGTCTGCCTTTACCCCTGCTCCCTTTAAGAGATATCGTCCTTTTCCCCCACATGGTTGTCCCCCTCTTTGTCGGCCGGGAAAAGTCTATCATGGCCATTGAACACGCCATGGCTATGAGAAAGGAGATATTCCTGGCCGCCCAGAGGGACGCCAAAATAGACGATCCCAAGGAGAAGGACATCTATCGGATCGGGACTATCGGTGTGGTTCTTCAGATCCTGCGGCTTCCCGATGGGACTGTCAAGGCCCTCATAGAAGGGCGCCAACGGGCCAAAATCCTCCGTTTTCTGCCCAACCAGAACTTTTTCATTGTGGAGGTAGAGCCTAAAGACGACGTCTATGAGGCCACTTCAGAGGCAGAGGCTCTCATCCGACTCTGCCATCAAACCTTTGAAGAGTACGTCAAACTCAACAAAAAGATTCCACCTGAGATTGCTAACTCCATTGCGGCTATAAAGGATCCTTCTCGTCTAGCAGATACCATTGCCGCCCATCTTCCCCTTAAGCTGGAGAAGAAACAAAAGTTACTGGAGATCATCGACGTCAACCGTCGTCTGGAGCAGATCTACGGCCTTATGCGTGGTGAGCTGGAGATTATCCAGCTTGAACAGCGGATCAAGGAACGGGTCAAGCGCCAGATGGAGAAGACCCAGCGGGATTACTATCTGAATGAACAGATGCGGGCTATCCAGAAAGAAATGGGGGAGAAGGACGACGGCCGTAGCGAGCTGGCTGAGCTGGGTCGGAGGATCAAAAAGAAGCGGCTCCCGCGAGAAGTAGCGGCCAAGGTCCGTCAGGAATACAAAAAGCTCAAGTTGATGAGTCCGATGAGTGCCGAGGCAGCGGTAGTCCGCAACTATATCGACTGGATCCTTTCCCTTCCTTGGTATGAACGCACCCAAGATAAACTTGACATCGCCGAGGCTGAAGCCATCCTTGATGCTGACCATTTTGGCCTTGAAAAGCCCAAGCAGCGGATTCTTGAACACCTGGCTGTTCAAAGCTTGGTGAAGAAGATCAAAGGGCCCATTCTCTGCCTAGTTGGTCCCCCAGGGGTGGGAAAAACCAGTCTGGCCCGTTCAGTGGCCCGGGCCATGGGGCGAAACTTTGTTCGGATATCTCTCGGTGGTGTTAGGGACGAAGCTGAGATCCGCGGCCATCGTCGGACCTATATCGGAGCCCTTCCTGGGAAGATCATCCAGGGAATGCGGCGGGCTAAGACCATAAATCCGGTCTTCTGCCTTGATGAGGTGGATAAGATCGGGGCTGATTTTCGCGGAGATCCGGCCGCGGCCCTCCTAGAGGTCCTGGATCCTGAACAAAACTTTGCCTTCAATGATCATTATCTGGAAGTTGATTATGATCTTTCCCAGGTACTTTTTATCACTACGGCCAACGCCCTCCATACCATTCCTCCACCACTTCTTGACCGGATGGAGATAATTGAAATCCCGGGCTACACCGAAGAGGAGAAGCTTGAAATCGCCAAACATTTCCTCTTGCCGCGCCAGCTTGAGGCCCATGGTTTAAAGCCCGAACATCTTCAGCTCTCGGACAAGGCCATCTTGGAGATCATCCGCCGCTACACCCGGGAGGCAGGGGTCAGGAATCTGGAACGAGAGTTGGCTACTATCTGCCGCAAGGTAGCCAAAGAGGTAGCCAAAGACAGGGAAAACTTTAAATCCCAGAGGATAATTCCCTCTCAGCTCTCTAAGTACCTCGGAGTCCCCAAGTATCGTTATGGTCAGGCCGAAGAGAAGGATGAAATTGGAGTGGCCACTGGCTTGGCCTGGACAGAGACCGGCGGGGCTCTGCTTCAGATTGAGGCGGTTCTTATGCCCGGGCGGGGCAAGCTGCTAATTACCGGAAAACTCGGCGACGTAATGCAGGAGTCAGTCCAGGCGGCTATGAGTTATGTCCGTTCCCGAGCCTTGCAATTAGGTCTTCCAGCAGATTTTTACCAGAAGGTTGACATTCACGTCCATGTCCCAGAAGGGGCCATTCCTAAAGACGGCCCCAGTGCCGGAATCACTATTGCCACGGCCTTGGTCTCGGCTCTCCTCAAGGTGCCTGTAAAACGCACGGTGGCCATGACTGGAGAGATTACCTTAAGGGGCCGAGTACTCCCAATTGGCGGTCTTAAAGAAAAGCTTCTTGCGGCCAGAAGGGGAAATGTAGAGACGGTCGTTATCCCCAAGGAAAACGAAAAAGATCTCAAAGAACTTCCCAACAAGGTCCTCAAAGGACTTGAGATCATCCTAGTGGATCATATGGATGAGGTGTTGAAGCTGGCCCTGGTGCTTGAAAAACCTGAAGAACTCTTCAAGGAGGTTCCCCCAGAGGCTATTAATCTCTTTGGGGCCTCTGGTGTAGAGGAGGGAATCCGGGCCCATTAGGCACCTTGACAGCCAGAGGCAGTCTTGTTAATGATTGTCTGCCTCTGGGCGGATAGCTCAGTGGGAGAGCATCGGCCTTACAAGCCGGGGGTCACAGGTTCAAGTCCTGTTCCGCCCACCAGTTTGAGAATATGAGCGGGGCCGTAGTTCAGCCCGGTTAGAACGCCGGCCTGTCACGCCGGAGGTCGCGAGTTCGAATCTCGTCGGCCCCGCCACGTTTTTGCGGCCCACCTTGAGGTGGGCCTTTTCTTTTAGAGTAGCACCGGGTATAAAAGGCCAACCAGATTTTAGATTCCAAGCATTATGCCTTCTATCTACCTTAAAAAAACCTTAGAACTTGTCTCTGTACCTTCGGGTTTGGTTTTCGTCTTTTTGATGGTGGGTTTTATTCTCCTGCCGTTGAGGAAACATCGTGGTTGGGGACAATTTGCCGTCTTTTTGGCCTTGGCCACTTACTACTTTTTTGGCATTGGACCAGTAGTCAATCTCCTCTTAAGACCGCTTGAGACCCGTTATCAGTCACCAGAGATAAAAGAGCTCTCACAGGCTGACACCGTCGTCGTCTTGACCAGCTACATTGCCCCTGACAAACGCTCTTTTCTTGACCGACTTGATTGCGAAAGCCTCGCTCGTCTTATCTACGCCCTGAAGCTTCACCAAAGGCTGGATCACCTTGAGCTCATTTTTGTGGGGGCCGGCCATATTGTAGACAATGATTCTCCGGGCGCCCAGGTAATGGCCTGGGTAGCCGAAGAATTAGGCGTCCCCCGAGACAAGATTCGCTATATTGAAGGCCCTCAAGACACGGCCGAAACTGCCAAAACCATGGCTTCTATTCTATCGGAGCGGCGTTTCATCCTCCTGACCAGTGCCGTCCACATGCCTCGATCGGTCTATCTCTTTAAACGTGAAGGCCTCAATCCTATCCCCTACCCTTGCCATTATCTGGCCGGCGGCGGGAAACTCTCACCCTTTTCCTTCTTCCCTCACCCAGCCAATTTGGCCCGGGCTGATCTCGCCGTCCATGAATACCTGGGCCTAGCCTGGTACTACACCCAGGATCATTTCTTTACTAAGGTCCCCTACCTGCGAGATTTCCTGGGCGCCGAGTAAATCTATTTCAGGGCCAGCATGCGGGAGACGGCCTGCCAGGCCTTCTGGCGAATATCTTCCGGAACCTTGATGATGTGTCTGTTCTCCTTGAGGGCCAGATAAAGATCCTCAAGACTGATCCGCTTCATGTTGGGGCAGATCATTCCCTCCCAGGCCGGATAGAATCGTTTACCGGGGGCCACTTTGGAGAGAGGATAAAGAAGCCCCACCTCGGTGCCCACAATAAACTCTTCGGCCTCTGATTCTTGGGCAAAACGCAACATACCCGAGGTTGAACGAACGGCATCGGCTATATCGATGACCTCTGGACGACACTCTGGATGGGCCATAAAAAGGGCCTTGGGATGTTTGGCCTTGGCCTCAAGGACCTTCTCCTTGGTCAAGGCCTCATGGACAGGACAGTAGCCGTGCCAATAGGAGATGCGCTTCTCGGGGAAGAAACGCTGGGTGTACATGGCCAGATTTTTATCAGGGGTCATATAGACCTCTTCGGCCTCAAGGCTCCCCACTACCTTAACAGCATTGGCTGAAGTACAGCAGATATCTGTCTCGGCCTTGCATTCCGCCGTAGAATTGACATAGGTGACCACCGGCACCCCTGGTCTTTTGGCCTTTTCTGCCCGAAGCTGGTCAGCGGTAAGCATGTCGGCCATACGACAGCCAGCATCGAGCCTGGGCAAGAGGACGGTCTTGTCCGGGGAGACAATAGAGGCTGTCTCCGCCATAAAATGAACCCCACAGAAGACAATGACTTCAGCCTCGGTCTGGGAAGCCTTAAGTGAAAGCTCTAAGGAGTCTCCTGTAAGATCGGCTAAATCTTGGATCTCTGGAGGCTGATAATTGTGGGCGAGGATAATGGCTCGACGCTCTTCAGCTAGACGACGGATCTCTTCTTTAAGCCTCTCTTTGTCCATCTCCATGTTTACCTCTCTTTTATTATTTCTACCCCTTTTGGTGGACTGAAAACAAAAAGCCGGTCTGGAAGTTGAAGGTTTAGCTGGATCTGGTTGAAGATAAGTCGGGTATAGTTGCCAAAATAATCCCAATACCAAAGTTCCCGGAGAAGATAGGTCTTGAGATCAACCAATATCCGGAGACGCTCCACTTGAGGATGAGGCTTTCTGGGGACCAACTCAAGGGTAGCCACCTGGGGGCTAGAAGACTGAAGGCTAATTCTGAAGTCTCGAAGAATGTTTCCTTGGCCGGAGATGAATCCCAGAGTGATATCTGAGGCCAGGGCCTTGCCAGAGGGAAAGACCATCACCTGATGAGAGGCAGGCCGAAAGACATAGACGTTCCGGCCATCGGCAACAATGAGAACCTCCTCCGGAATCTTGTATTCCCAGCGCATCCGGCCCGGTTTTTTAAAAAAAACAATTCCTCTTGAGACTTTGATCCTCTGGGTGCTCTTCCAAAAGGCCTCCTGGACAAACTCTGCCTTAAGAGTCTTGGTAGCCTCATAGCGGGTCTGGATCCTTTGGGCAATCTCTTGGGCTGTTGAGGCCCCGAAGGCCACTGGGCTCCAGAGGCTAATGATCACGACGACCAAAAACCGGCCTAGGTTTAACACCATCTGCTGGACCAACGATGCCCTCCTTCTCCATCCGTTCGATAAGACGGGCCGCCCGATTGTAACCTATTCGGAGGCGACGCTGAAGCATAGAAATTGAGGCCTGTCCGGTCTTAAGGACGATATCGACCGCTTCTTCGTACTTTTCATCTTCAAAAAGACCTTCGTCATCTTCAGAACCCTCGGGGACATTTACCGAGGTCAGGATGGCCTCTTCGTATTCTGGAGGCCCTTGAGACTTGAGAAATTCAACTACCCTCTTGACCTCTTTTTCGGAGACATAGGCCCCATGGATACGCTCAAGACGGGAGGTCCCCGGAGGCAAAAAAAGCATATCTCCAGCGCCAAGAAGCCTTTCGGCCCCTCCCGTATCAAGAATAGTCCGGGAGTCCGTCTTGGAGGAGACCTGAAAGGAGATCCGGGCCGGAAAATTGGCCTTGATGATTCCGGTGAGGATGTCTACGGAAGGCCTCTGGGTAGCTACCAAAAGATGGATACCGGCAGCTCGAGCCATCTGAGCCAACCGGGTAAGGGCCTCTTCAACTTCCTTTGAAGAGACTAGCATCAGGTCTGCAAGCTCATCAATAATGATAACCACATAAGGTAGCTTCTCTTCGGCTTCAACGTTGTAGGAATCAAGGTTTCTGGCCCCAGCCTCTTCAAGGAGCAAGTAGCGGCGCTCCATTTCCTGAACAGCCCAGCGCAACGCCCGGGTGGCGTTTTTGGGCTCAATGACCACCGGATGAAGAAGATAGGGAATACCGTCGTAGATAGAAAGTTCTATTCTTTTAGGATCAATCATTAAAAAGCGCAACATCTGCGGAGTAGATTTATAAATTAGGCTAATAATCATGGCGTTGAGGCAGACACTTTTCCCCGTCCCCGTAGCCCCGGCAATAAGGAGATGGGGCATCTTGGCCAGATCGGCAACCACCGGATGCCCAGAGATATCTTTACCAAGAGCAATCGTCAGCCGGGAGGAAGATTTGCGGAAGGCCTCGCTGGCAATTATCTCCTTGAGGTGAACAATCTCCCGCTGGGGATTGGCCACCTCAATCCCAACTACAGACTTTCCGGGGATAGGCCCCACCACCCGGACACTTTCGGCCTTAAGGGCCAAAGCTAGATCATCAGCCAAGCCAGTGACTCGATTTATCTTCACTCCCGGAGCAGGCTCAAACTCATAGACGGTGATTACCGGCCCGGGACAGACTTCCTTTACCCGACCAGAGACTCCAAAATCAGCCAGTTTCTCCTCCAAGATCCGGGCTCGGGCCAGAAGGGACTCCCGGGCCTCGCGCCCCACTGGAGTCCCGGGGGCATCAAGAAGTTCAAGAGAAGGAGGGGTAAAGGGACCGCTGAAAACCTCAGGACTTGGTGAAAAATCCTCCACTATCAACCGAGAGGTCTCCGGCTCCCTGATGGTTGGCTCCGGGGAAGGAGATCCTGCAATTCGGGAATCGTCTTCCCTGACAGGGGCCGTCTTGGTTCGGGAAACTCCTTGAGGAGGCCTTTTAAAGAGGCCAAAGAGGCGGGTAAGGCCTCCAGATGCCGCCCCGATCAGGCTCGAAGGGCTAAGCCCACTCATAAGAAGCCAGCCCACAAAAAGCCCCAAAACAGAAAAAAAGACAAAGCCCGCCTGACCTAAAAGAGGCCCCAGAATCTTTTGGGCCAGCACTCCAAGCAGCCCCCCACCAGGGGGATAACGGGAGAGGATGAGCCTTTCGGGGCCGGGATTGACTAGTTCAAGAAGAAAAGAGGCCGAAATGAGAAAAAGCAGGCCTCCCAAGACAAAAAGCCGGTCCACCTCGGCCCAGCGGAAATACCCCAGGCTACCCCAAAGAAGCCCCAAGGGGACGAGAAAGGCCGCCAAGCCTAACAGATCAAAAAGGGCCCCAGCAAGATAGGCTCCCATAAGCCCCATAGCATTTTGGGCCGGGGCAGAAGTATAGCTCGATAAAGAAGGATCATCGTGGTGATAGGTAACCAGGGCTGTTAGGACGAAGAAAGCCGCAGCCAACCCAAGGAGGGCCAAGAGTTCCTGCTTAATAGTTTCGCGGCGCTGAGCTTTGGCCATGGATTAAACGTATAACACCAAGGCGAACAGAGGCTGTCAATAGGCTCAAAGCTCCTAGCCACCTAAAATTATTTAGGGTAAATTTTCTTTTATGAAAATTGCTATTGCTGGTAAGGGAGGCGTAGGCAAATCAACCATATCGGCCTTTATTATAGAGGCACTACTTAAATCCGGCCGAAGGGTCCTGGCCATCGATGCCGACCCCAGCCCTCACTTAGCCCGCATCCTTGGCTTTCCCGAGGCCGAAAAGGTGATTCCCATTGCGGAGATGAGCGAGCTCCTTGAAGAACGCACAGGTAAAGAAGGGGCCTTTTATCTTCTTAACCCCCGGGTGGATGATCTCCCAGAGCGTTTTATGCTCCGCAAAGGGCCTTTGAACCTTATGGTTGTAGGGGCTATCCGCAAGGGCGGCGGTGGATGTGCCTGCCCAGAGAATACAGTTTTGAGAAACTTGATCAACTTCCTTGTCCTCCGGGCTGAAGAAGACCTTGTCCTTGATATGGAAGCCGGGGTGGAGCATCTTGGCCGAGGTACTTTGGCTGGGGTGGATCATCTGCTGGTGGTCGTCCAGCCGTATCAAGGAAGCATCGAGACCGCCCAGAAGATAACCAAGCTTGCCCGCGACCTGGGTATTGCCCCCCCCCTTTATTTGGCCAATGCCATCCACGAGAAGGCCGATGTGGACTATATCCAGCAAGGCCTTAGGCAGGAGGTCCTTGGCGTCTTCCCTTATGACCCCGCAGTGGCCAGGGCCGAAAGAGACGGACTGGCTGTGGTTGAGGCCAGCCCCAGACTACTTGAAATCGCTCAGGAGGTCATAAATAAACTTGCTAACCGAGCTTAAAGACGTCCAGAGTCTGCCGGACTTCCGACGAATCGAGATTGATAAGGTCGGCATCAAGGATATCCGCTACCCGATTAGCGTTCTTGACCGCGGCCAGGGAACCCAGCAGACCGTGGCCTCCATCAACATGTATGTTGACTTGCCCCATCACTTTAAAGGGACCCATATGAGCCGCTTTGTAGAGATTCTCAATGAGTACCGGAGGGAGATAAACATCAAAAACATCGACCGCATCCTCCGGGAGATGAGACAGAGACTCTCAGCCAAGGTAGCCCATATCGAAATCGCTTTTCCCTACTTTATCGAAAAAGAGGCCCCGGTCACCAGGACACCAGGGTTAATGGAATACTTTTGTTGTATCTACGGTTCAAGTGGTGAGAACTGGCGTGATCTTATCCTCGAGGTCCATGTACCGGTAACTACTGTCTGCCCCTGTTCGCTGGAGATCTCCTGCCGTGGAGCCCATAATCAGAGAGGTATTGTTCGGGTAAGGATCCGCTTTAAGCGTTTCTTCTGGATTGAAGATCTAGTTGAAATCGTTGAAGAATGTGCCTCTTGCGAGGTCTATTCCGTACTCAAGAGGCCTGATGAAAAGTTTGTCACCGAAAAGGCCTTTGAACGCCCCATGTTTGTCGAAGACGTCGTCCGGGCAGTCTGTGAACGCCTTATGGAACACCCAGAGATTACCTGGTTCTCGGTTGAGGCTGAAAACTTTGAATCTATTCACAACCACTCAGCCTATGCCTTCATTGAAAGAAAAAAGGGATCCTTTCCTAGAAAAACTAGTCCTTAACTAAGGCGGTCTTATCAGGGAGAGGGCAGGAGACGTTGACAAGCTAGGTCCTTGCCCATTAAGTTTGCCGTTATGACTCTAAAAGAACGTGCTCAAAACGGAGAGATTTTACCCATCATTGAGGCCTGTGCCAAAGAAGAAGGCCTTGAGCCTGAAGCCCTCCGGGATCTTATTGCCAAGGGGCAGGCTGTCATCCCGGCCAACAATCGTTTTGAACTCAAGAGCCCCCGGGCCATTGGAGCCGGCCTTAGAACCAAGATTAACGCCAACATCGGTACATCAAAAGATCATCCAGAAATCGAACCAGAGCTTAAAAAGCTAGAGGTGGCTTTGGCCGCTGGGGCCGATGCTATTATGGACCTTTCCACTGGCGGGCCTATCAATGAGATCCGGCAGGAGATCAGGCGGCGCTGCCCAGTCCCTCTAGGAACGGTTCCCATCTACCAAGCTGCAGTTGAGGCGGTGGAAGAAAAGAAAAAACCTATAGTGGAGATGACTGTCGATGAGATCTTTTCGGCCATCGAACGCCATGCCCAGGATGGAGTCGATTTTATGACTGTCCATTGTGGGGTCACCCGGCCCGTATTAGAGAGGCTCTCCCACAAGGAGCGCATCCTGGGAGTGGTCTCCCGAGGGGGGTCCTTCCTGGTTGAATGGATGGTCTATAACGGAAAGGAAAATCCTCTTTATGAACACTTTGATGATCTTTTGGCCATTGCCAAGGAGTATGAAGTCACCCTTTCCCTGGGAGACGGGATCCGTCCGGGATGTTTGGCAGACGCCACCGATGGACCCCAGATCCAGGAGCTGATCATTTTAGGGGAACTCACCTTGAGGGCCTGGGAGGCCGGAGTTCAGGTCATGATTGAAGGTCCAGGACATGTTCCCCTTGATCAGGTTGAAGCCAATGTCCTTTTGGAAAAGCGTCTCTGTCATGGAGCCCCCTTCTACGTTTTAGGGCCTCTGGTCCTTGATATTGCCCCTGGCTATGATCATATCGGTTGTGCCATTGGTGGAGCGATAGCCGCCGCTGCTGGGGCGGACTTCTTGTGCTATGTCACCCCGGCTGAGCACTTACGTTTGCCCACCGTAGAAGACGTCCGCGAGGGAGTTATTGCCGCCAAGATTGCTGCCCACGCCGCAGATATCGTCAAGGGTGTACCCGGGGCCTTTGAAAAAGATATCGCCATGGCCCGAGCTCGAGCCCGACTTGATTGGGAGGCCCAAATAGAACTCTCTCTTGATCCTGAACGGGCCCGGCGTTTTCGGAAAGAAGGCGGGGTCTCCCCTGGCAGGGCCTGCACCATGTGCGGTGAGTACTGTGCCATCAAGGTTTACCATCGGGCCCGCAAAAAATCCTTTTTCCCTAGAGGTTAGGATGCTCCGGGTCCTCACCATTGCCGGGTCAGATTCCGGAGGCGGGGCTGGTCTTCAAGCAGACCTCAAGGTCTTTGCCGCCCTTGATGCCTATGGTATGAGCGTGGTCACCGCCGTCACTGCCCAGAATACCCAAGGGGTTTTGGGGTATGAGCCGGTCTCTACCATCCTTGTCCGCCAACAACTTGAGGCCGTTCTCAAAGATATCGGTGCCGAGGCTGCTAAGACTGGTATGCTGGCCAACAGCGAAATTATCCAAACACTGGCCGAGGTCTTAAGGAAACGCCCAATTCCTATCCTGGTTGTTGACCCTGTCTTAGTAGCCAAGGGGGGAGCCAGGCTCCTGGCCAAGGAGGCCGAAAAGATCCTTAAAAAGGAAATCCTTCCCCTGGCCACGGTGATCACCCCCAATATCCCCGAGGCCGAGGCCTTAGTAGGAAGTAAGATCAGGAGCCCGGCCGAGATGGCCGAAGCCGCCAGGAAGATCAAAAAAAAGGGCCCCCAGGCCGTAATCATCAAGGGTGGTCATCTTGAGGAGGATCCTGTTGACATCCTCTTTGATGGAGCAGAGATTTTTGAACTCCCCGGTAGGCGTTTACCCGGACCCATTGGCCACGGAACTGGGTGTACCTTCTCGGCCGCCCTTACCGTATATCTGGCTCGCGGGAATTCGCTCTTTGAGGCTGCCCGCAAGGCCAAAGAGTTCGTCACCATGGCCCTTAAGGCCTCCCCCCAGATAGGCCATGGAGTGGCCCCGACAGATCCTCTTATCTGGCCCCGCAGAAAGGGGGAACGCTTTGAGGTCATCAAAAGGCTCAGTTTGGCCGGAGAGCTCTTGACAAAGATACCAGCCCGGCCTTTGGTACCAGAGGTCCAGATAAATATAGGCTATGCCTTACCGTTTGCTCGCACTCCAGATGAAGTAGCTGCCTTCCCTGGAAGAATCGTGGGCTTTAAAGAGACAGTGCGCATTGTGGCCCCCCCTGAATTCGGGGCCTCTCGCCACGTGGCCAACATAATTCTGACGGTCATGAAATATGATCCAGAGTACCGAGCAGCCATGAACATCCGCTACCAAGAGGACTTTATCTCTCGGGCCAGAAAGATGGGACTTAAGGTGGCTGAGTTCTCCAGGGCCAAGGAACCACCAGAGATAAAAGAAAAGGAAGGATCAAGTCTTTCTTGGGGGGTAGCCTGGGCTATAGAAAAACTAGAGGCAATCCCAGACCTTGTCTACGATAAAGGCGACGTCGGCAAAGAACCTATGATCAGGCTTCTTGGACAAGATCCGTTAGATCTTGTCTCGTTGGCACTGCGGCTGGCTAATCTCAACCAAGCTTAAGGTTTTCTCTCGTTTCTGAGACCAAGGACTCAAGCTCTCCCACGGCCGTCTTAAGATCTCCAGAGATCTGCTGAAGCCTGGCCACTACTTCTTTATTTTTTAAGGCCGAATGATAGATATCATCTATATTTTCCTGGGCAAAGCGTCCTACCTCCTCACTTACCTCTCCAACTTTTTTGACTGCTTGATTGATAAGGCTTATCTCTTCGGCCACCTTTTGAAAGAATGTTTCTATCTCAGCGGCTAATTCTCGACCAGCCTCGGCCTCTTTAACACTGCGGCCCATGAGGGCCACACCAGTACCAACCTCTCGCTGAAGACTAGAGAGGATGTTTTCGATCTCTTCGGTAGCCTTGTGAGTTCGTTGAGAAAGTTCTTTAACTTCATTGGCCACCACGGCAAAACCCTTGCCGGCCTCTCCGGCCCTGGCGGCTTCAATGGTGGCATTTAGAGCCAGAAGATTAGTTTGTTCAGCAATCTCACGAATAGTCTGGATGATAGAACCAATCTGACCGGAGAGCTGATTAAGATGCTCCATGTTTTTATGGATATTCACTACGGCCTCGCTCAAACCAGCAACTCCTTCCTCTACCCGACGGACTACCTCCTGCCCGGAATCAATTACCTCGACCGTTCTTTCAACAGCCATTTTGGCTTCCCTAGCTTCTACAGCCATTAGTTCGATCTTTTGGGAGGCCTCTTTGGCCTTCTGGGCCTTTTCTTCTTGAATTTTGGCGATTTGGGCAATATCTTGAGCCTCATCAACCACTGTCTCTGTGCTTTGAGCCACTACTGTCGCCTTCTCGGCCACAGCCAACAGATGACGGCCCAAGTTTTCAATCAACTCATTAAGATATCTGGCCATCCGGGCCATTTCATCCCGACCACGTATCGTAAAACGATGCCCGAGGTTGCCCCGGGAGATCTCCTTGACACCCTGATAGAAACTGGCTAGAGGCCTTTCAATGGCCCCGTGGAAGAGAACCCAGGAGACCACCAGCAGGAGAATAAAAAGCCCACCGACCATCTCTAAACCACGCCTTTTAAGGGTGGCGCTGGCCTCAAGGACTCGGCCACTATAGGAGACCAAGAAATAGGAATTAATCTCCTCATTTTTCCAACCTGGATGACAACGAAGGCAATAAGGAGTTGTCTTTACCGGAAGGATCTGCACTAGCTCTTTCTGGGTACTGAATACCTTAGCCTCCCCAGAAAACTCCTTGA